>NZ_JAUBPO010000053.1:0-12986 GCF_036700785.1 Microcoleus sp. S28C3
CTCTCTACCTCTGTCTAAACTCACAAAATTTACACTCAACTTCTTCTGAGTGAATTTTTGCTTAGTCTAAACTCCAAATTAAATGTTTGTCAATTAAAAGCGACAATCTGGTGTTTTTGCAGAAGTTCCGGAGTTTGTGCGATCGCAAATATCAAAGTCAAATTGAAAAATACTTAAACTACCTGATTGCTAATCAAGATTTGTTGCAGCCAAAAATATCCACAATTTGCGAGATGGTGGAAATATAACAGGTGGAATTGAACCGGGAACAGGAAGAGAGGGAACGTCAGGGCGATCGGGAACAAATGGAAATCGACTCGAAGAACGAAGACAAAGAGAAAAAGCGCGGCCAACTTGAGAATATTATCTTTTTTGTCGGAACTGCGATCGGCGGCGGACAAATCTTTTCAGCCAGCTATCGGCTAATCAAAGATACACCCATTAAATGGCAACCCGATTTTTCCCTCCCGCTTCATCGCTTCACCGCGACGACGATCGGGAGTTTGCTTTTCGCTTAAATATTCGGCCTGCTGACATTGGGTATCCTGCCGCTGGCGAGAAAAATCTCCCCCAGAATCCTGCCGCTGGTAAGAAAAATATTGCCCCGGTAAAGCGGTGCGTGACAGTCAATAGTAAAGGGCTGCAGTGCAATGATTTTTCACCCTCACGCACCCTACGACTGATACAAAACATTGTATTGGTAGGGAAACGGCATTGCCGTGTCCTTTAGCAAAAGCGAACGGGAATACAATTCATCAAACAAAAAACCGGGTTTCTGATAAAACCCGGCTACCATGAACACAAGCAATATTAACACTCCTCACACCTCAATTCTTTAATAACTTCATGCCCATTTTTACCTTGTCCAAAATCGTCTTTTGCGAAACACAAGTAATCAGACAAAGCTTACCGCAATTCAAAGTATCCCGGCGGACTTCCTGAGCTTTTTCACCGTACCAAATAGCGCGGGCGCTTTGCTCTTTCACATTACCAATTACCGGAAACTCATCGCACAATTTCACATCGCCGCGCGTATCAATCCAGTAATTGCGCAGTCCAACGCGACAAGGACGAGTTGAATCTGGAGCTTTTTCTTCCGCGAAGTGAGGAATCATCAATCGCAACACTTCATCGCTGTTCATAATCGGAGCGCCGTTTTTCTTCATTTCAATTAGGCGCTCGATTACTTGTGCAAATTCCTCCATGTCTTCTTTTTCAATCCACAATTCCTCGTATGTTTCTGGCGTCCAGCGGTTGACAGGTTGGAAGTTCACCGTCGTCGCCCCAATTCCCTGAGCCCAGGTGACTATTTCCGGGAGGTGGCGGAAATTGAGTCGGTTCATTGTCGGTTTGACGTTGATCGGAAACAGGACGTTCTGTTTTTCTTGTTCTTCGCGCAGATAACCGATTCCTTTAGAAAGCCGATCGAACAATCCCGGTTGACCCCGCAAATAATCGTGCAGTTCTGCATTCGGCCCGTCAACTGACATATTCACATTAAAAGGACGAGCAGCGACAGTTTTGGCTGCGTTTTCCCTGGTCATGCAATAACCGTTGGTGGTGACACCGGCGTGGATGCCGTTTTTATTCGCAAAGGCCAGCAAGTCTAGAAAACCTTTTTTAATATAAGGTTCGCCGCCGCTAAAGTTGATTGAAAATTCGCCCACAAATTCTTTGACGCTCAAGAGGGCATTTTGCCATTCTTCGATCGTCATTTCGTCTTTATATTCTTTGAGGCGCCAATACTCGCACTGGCGGCATTTAACATTGCAGCGCTCGTTGACAATCCCGTAAAAAGTGACTGGGCTTGTCACGTCGTATCCTGTATTGATCCGCAGCGATTCGGCTACTGCACTCTTGGTGTGCTTGACGCCCAGTCTCGATAATGTTAAAGCATCCATGTCTTTTTTTCCTTACGTGTTGTTAGTTAAGCAAATTTCTTGAACCCTCTTTTGTACGTAGAATTACGTACTTATCGTGACGTATTCCTTTTGAGTACGTATGCACCATCCTAAGTGTTCCGTTTGGGTATGCCTAGATGTTTCTCAAATATTTATAATATTAAAATTTGTAACACATTAGTATTCCTAATGAATCAACCATGCTTTTGTGAAAACATAAATCAATATTAATAATTGCCAAAATATCTTGGCTTAAGATTGACTTAAATTAATAATTATTGTAGTTTTTGTTTAAATTTTGTTAAATAACTTCATACTGGATGTCAGTAAAACTACTTAAGTAAGCGGTCTAAATAATTTATTGTTATAGTGAAATGAGCAGGCGTACAGCAATTAATTTCACACAACCTTTACAATATGGAAATTTAAGTATTTACACGGCAAAAAATGGCGATAAACATGAGACGATATTTGCACGTACTGAAATTGTTCTGGGGTGCGGCGATCGCAGCGGAACTAGAATACCGAATTAACTTTGTCCTCGCGGCCCTCAGCAGCCTCGGAAATCTTACTGGCAGCTTGTTTGGGCTGTTTTTGTTCTATCGTACTGGCTACACTTTTTCGGGCTGGAAATGGGAAGAGGCTTTAGTTGTACTCGGCATTTTTACGGTTTTGCAGGGGTTTTCGTCAACCTTTCTCGCGCCCAACCTCAGCCGTATTGTCGATCGAGTGCAGCAAGGCACCCTCGATTTCGTCCTCCTGAAACCAATTAGTTCTCAATTCTGGCTGTCTGCAAACACGGTTTCCCCTTGGGGAATACCCGATATCATCTTTGGCGCCGTATTGTTGCTGTATGCTGCTAACAAGTTGGGAGTAGAAACCGGCAACTATTTCCTAACTGCAATACCGCTGTTATTTGGCATGGTAAGTCTTTACAGCATCTGGTTTATGTTAGGTGCTATGAGTATTTGGTTTGTCAAAATTTACAATGTTACGGAAGTTCTCAGAGGATTGTTAGAAGCCGGTAGATTTCCAATGACAGCTTATCCCGTAGCTTACCGATTTTTCTTCACATTCGTAGTCCCCGTCGCCTTCTTCACCACAGTACCGGCAGAAGCAATGCTGGGCAGAGGTGATATAGTTTGGATAGCAGGGGCTGGAATATTAGCGATCGGGCTTTTGTGCGCTTCCCGCTACTTCTGGCAATTTGCACTCCGCTTTTACACCAGCGCTTCCAGCTAGTTAAGTAGGTAGGTAAGCTGCTGCACATCTAGATTGTCTATTATGTTTCAGAGGAAGAGGATTTAACACGTGGGGAATAGGGAATTGAAATATACATTTTAAAGGCAAAAGAGATTATCTAAAAAATATTTTTTTCTATTTACTTAGATAGTTAAATAAATGTAAAATTTTAACCTATCCTTGAAATGTAAACTGGAAATAAACCACGCAAACGAGGGCAAATAAATGAAAAGGAAACAACTGGGAAACAGTAATTTTACTATCAGCGCGATCGGTCTTGGAGGTATGCCAATGTCCTTAACCAGCCGGCCGCCAGAATCGCAATCAATTGCGGTAATTCACCGCGCCCTCGATTTGGGTGTCACCCTAATTGACACCGCAGATTCCTACTGCCAAGATGAATCCGACAAACATCACAATGAGCAACTCATTGCCAAAGCTTTGGAACAGTACACCGGAGATACTCGGGCCGTTACTGTCGCCACTAAAGGCGGCTTAATGCGGCCTCAAGGTGCATGGACGCGCAACGGCAATCCCCATCATTTGCGCCAGACAATTCGCGAAAGTTTTGAAGCGTTGGGTGGCAAGGAACCGATCGACCTTTGGCAATATCACTCGCCAGATCCGGCTTATACCATCGAAGCAGCCCTAGCACCTGCAAAAGAAGCAGTAGAAGCAGGGATGATTCGATTTATTGGAGTTTCCAACTTTTCTGTTGAGCAGATCAAACGCGCCCGCGATACAGTAGAAATTGTCTCGGTTCAGAATCAGTACAATCCTTGGCACAGACAGCCAGAATCAGACGGCGTGCTGGAATATTGCGAAACCGAAAAACTGACATTTTTTCCCTGGAGCCCTTTGGGAGGAAGCCGCCGCGTCACCAGCTTGCAAGATATGCCCGCGATCGCCAAATTAGCCAAAGAAAAAAACGTTTCTGTTTACTGTATAGTATTAGCTTGGTTGATGGCAAAATCGCCCTGCGTCGTTCCGATTCCCGGTGCGACCAAAGTATCGAGTATTGAGGACTCTGTGCAGGCGCTCGAAGTTAAACTGACTGACGAGGAATTGCAACAAATTGCACTAAGTTAAGTAGATAAGGGTCACAAAAACAGTAGAACAGGCAAGATGCCTGTTCCACAAAGAGAACTTTATTTTGGGGTGGGCATCTTGCCCGCCCCTGAAAGTGGGATTTAATGAGTAAAGTTGACATTTTTTGAGGAATTGGGTTTTATGGAAGCTAATCAAGTGAATGCCGATCGAGACGTAGCAATTGAACATCAAAACGTACCTGTCGCCCATGAAGGACTGCACAACTTTTTATACAGTTCCGACTCAGAACACAGCGCAGCAGCCACTATTTCTGAATTAGAAAATGACGGCACGCAAGTAATGTCGATCGATACATGGCGCGATTTGGCTACTAACGCGAAAGTCGCCGGCGTTTACGCTGTAATGGACACTTCCCGCCACACTCAGTTTATCGGTTATTCCAGAAATATCCTGCTTTCAATCAACGGTCACATCGCCCAAAATGGCGCAGAAAATTGTGCTTTCCTGCGCGTGCAAACTTTCAAATTCCCGAAGCGGGAAGAAATGGAAAGTTTGCGGGATATGTGGATAGCCGAACTCGGAAGCATTCCACCTGGAAACGGTGCTGAAAGCGAAATGTGGGCGGCTACGGTAGGTCAAGCTGCGCGATCGGCAATGTCTGCGGAAGAACAAAAAGCTTATGAGGAAAAGAAGCTGAAATTGCGCAAAGCAATGGCAGATTCTACTCTTACCAAAGAGTTAGAAACAGCGGCAAAAAGTGACGGCGAACGCGCTAAGGATTTGGAAGCTGCTGTTAACAATGATGACTGGAGTGCCGTGATTCAATCGCAAACTCAGGAAACAAAATCCGGTTCCTAAATCTGAAAAATGTTTGTAGTGCTGATATCTTGTACTATTTTTAGAACGGGCAAGATGCCAGTTCCACAATACATCAAGTTTATTGTGGGGTGGGCTTCTAGTCCGCCCAAAAGACTAAATCTTAATCATCAACAACTGATAATGACTAATGACTAACTTTGCGTTCAGTAACTAAAGTCAAACTGATCCATTCACCCCGCTCATTGTAACTGCGAATCATCCGAAACCGCAAGTCAGGTTCTACCAACCAACCGGCCTCGAAAAATATAGGTTTTCTCAATTCAATCTTGACAGGTAAAGTGCAAGAACCGCCGTCAGGAAGGAGCACAACTTGCACGGGGGAAGCACCTTCGTTAAAGTGCAGAACTGAACCGTCAATGCTGGCGCTAGAAGTGATAACAGTAGCATTACTGCCAAAAGTGATTTTGTTCACTAGGCGATCGCCACTTTCCAAATGCAATTGCATTTTGGTAGAATAAAAGTCAGGAGAACGCCAATCTGGATACATTGTCACGGCCTCGCCCTCCCATTCTCCCAGCAAATCCTCAACAGTTAAAGGCGGACGTTCGGGGACATTTTTATCAAGCTGCTTTTCCCGAATTAAGATAAGTGTTGATAAATTGCCGTCGGTATTGTATGTCAGAGGGAAGCGCAACCGACGATAATTGTAGATAAAACCAAACTCGGCACCGCACTCAGAATAAGGCGCTAGTTGAATAGTACCCTGAGAAAAAGCTCCATTCTCAAAAAACAGGATATCTCGTCCCAAAGTTTGATATTCTCGAACAAGTTCGCTCACTTCCGGTTCGCCCACACCGCTAGGATTTGGGGAAAACAGACGGAGTTTCAATCGCACATTTTTGTTGTCATTGAAACCTTCGAGAGAAATAATGCTAGGAGTATCTTGAAGTACCTCTCCTCGCGTTGATAGCTGAGTGAAGGAACCGTGCCATTCTCCCAAGTTTTGCAGAAAGTTTTCCCATTGTGATACCATATTTTTACTTTTGGATATATGTCTAAAAATAGAATTATAACTCTGCTTACGGATTTTGGATTAAGCGATGTTTATGTGGGAGTGATGAAAGGTGCGATCGCCCAAATTAACCCGCAGTTAAAAGTCATTGACATTACGCACCAAATACCATCTCAAAATATAGCGGCCGCGAGGTTTTGTTTGATGACTGCTTTTGCTTATTTTCCCCCGGAAACCGTACACGTTGCTGTCGTCGATCCGGGTGTGGGAAGCAAGAGACGCGGGGTTGCGATTAAATGTGCTAATTGCTTTCTTGTCGGGCCGGATAACGGGTTGTTTAGCGGGGTGTTGAGTCGGGAAAGTGCGATCGCCTCTGTCGAACTCACCAACCCCAAATACTGGCGCACACCTCAACCCAGCAGCACTTTTCACGGTCGCGATATTTTTGCAGCAGCGGGCGCTCACTTGGCGAACGGGGTGGCTTTGGAAGAGTTGGGGGAGGCGATCGACCCTGCAAGTTTAGTCGAGTTAGAGATACCAAATTGTGCCGTTACAGCCACAGGTTTAGAAGGCAGCATCCAATATGTCGATCGCTTCGGCAACCTAATTACTAATATCCCCAATAATTGCATTATAGGTAACAATTGGTCAGTAACAATTACCAATAGTTCTGATGCAATTCGCATCCCCAGCGGTAAAACCTACAGCGACAGCGAACCGGGCGATTTAATTGCCATAACTGGTTCTGACGGTTGGGTAGAAATTGCCGTTAATGGCGGCAGCGCTCAATCAGTATTGCAGCTAGAATTTGGAGATAAAGTACAAATAATTTACAGATAGAGAGCGTAATCGGCATTCATCTCATTCTAAATGTATCTGCAAAATCAACAATAGTTTGGCGGTATTCGCTACTGTTAAAAAAAGCATCTCCATTATTGTGCTTAGCATTAGCAACAAGTAAAATTTTCTTAGGTTCAGGAGAAGCAGCATACAACTGTTTACTCATCGCAGCGGGAATCAAAGGGTCAGCAGTTCCGTGGGCGAACAAAACCGGAATTCGCAACAATTTAACCTTAGCAAAAGAATCAAAATTTTGCCTCAGCAGCAGCCGCACCGGAAAAAGCCGCATCAAACTGTAGTGTTCTACCATATTAAGCATTGAAGTGAACGAACTTTGAACAATTAATCCCGCAGCTTCTGGATGTGCGATCGCTAATTCCACAGCAACAGCACCTCCCATTGAATGACCGTACAAAAAGATTTCGCTGGGCGACAATTGCCGCTGTTTCACTAAATAATTATAAGCTGTTTCCGCATCTTCATATATCCGAGCTTCGCTGGGAAAGCTGCCTTGACTGCGGCCGTAACCCCGGTAATCAATTAGCAAAACCGAAAAACCCAATTGCCGAAAGCGGTAAGATTGATTGATATTCGCACCGATGTTAAAACCCCTGCCGTGCAGGTACAATAGAGTTCCTAATGATTGTCGATTTGCGGTTTGCAGCCACCAACCGTGCAGTTTTTCAATTTTGCGCGATCGACTCTTAACTGGCAACCAAACTTCTTGGTAAGCGATGTTAAAAGCATCGGGTGTTTTGGCGATTGCAGGTGTTGGCTGAAAGATCAAACGATTTTGCAGAATAAACAAGAGTATACAGGAAGCAATGTAGGCGATCGCCCAAAGTTTTCCTAAACACAATAGCCCTCTCAAAAAACGTTGTTGACCATTGTTTAGCTTACTCATTTTTGGACTGGCTAATTCTTAAATGCAAGTATTAAAAACCCGGTTTCTTCAATAAACCGGGTTTCTCATCTTTATCCCGCTACCACGAAATTAACCAACTTCCCAGGCACCACAATTACCTTTTTAATCTCCTTACCCTCAAGATGGCGCTTAGCCAACTCCGACTCGCGAGCAAACTTTTCCAAAGCAGCTTTATCAGCACCAGAAGGCACTTGAATTGTGCCGCGAGTCTTGCCCATAACTTGAATTACCAGCGTAATTTCATCGGTAACTAATGCAGAGGTATCGACACTCGGCCAAGTTTGCACGTGTACCGATTCACTGTTACCAGTATTGTGCCACAATTCATCAGCAATATGCGGCGCAAAAGGCGCTAACAAGCGAATCAAAGTGTTAATTCCTTCTGCATAAATTGGCGAATCTTTACATTTAGCATCATTCAAAGCATTGCTGAGTTTCATCATTTCAGAAACAGCAGTATTGAACTGATAATCGCCCTCCAAATCTTCGCTCACTGCCTTAATTGCAGTGTGAATCGCCCGCCGCAAATCCTTCTCCGGTTTACTTAATTCAGCATTCTCTCCTGCTTGAGCGGGGGTGGCAGGGACTCGTCCAGCAAACTCTGTAACCACGCGCCAAACGCGATTTAAAAAGCGAAATTGCCCTTCCACATCGGCGTCGTCCCACTCCAAATCCTTCTCTGGTGGTGCTTTGAATAAAATAAACATCCGCGCCGTATCTACCCCATATTTGCCCATAACTTCCAAGGGGTCAACACCGTTATATTTTGATTTGGACATCTTCTCGTAGAAGACTTCCAAAGCTTCGCCCGTTTGAGGATCTTTGGGATTTGCGGGGTCTATATCTGCTGGGGGAACGTATTTGCCAGTAACAGAATTTTTGTAGGCCATTGCTTGTACCATGCCTTGAGTTAACAGGCGTTTAAATGGTTCGTCACAATTGATCAAACCCCGATCGCGCAAAACCTTGGTAAAGAACCGGGAATACAGTAAGTGCAAGATGGCGTGTTCGATGCCGCCCACATATTGGTCTACGGGCATCCAATCATTGGTCTTCGCCCTATCGAAGACTTGCTCTTGATTTTGAGCATCGGGATAGCGCAAAAAATACCACGATGAATCGATAAAAGTATCCATCGTATCTGTTTCCCGCTTCGCCGGAGTGCCACAACTCGGACAAGGAACGTTTACCCATTCTTCCATCTTTGCCAAGGGCGAACCTTTGCCAGTAAATTCTACATTTTCCGGCAATAATACGGGCAAATCCGATTGGGGTACGGGTACTGTGCCGCAGTTGGGACAGTGAATTACCGGAATCGGAGCGCCCCAATAACGCTGTCTAGAAATTAGCCAATCTCTCAAGCGGTATTGGATTCGCGCTTTGCCACAACCTGCATCTTCGGCATGGTGAATAATCGCTGCTTTTCCTTTAATTGAATCCATGCCGTTGAAGCTTTGGGAATTAATCATAATTCCGGGTTCGGTGTAAGCTTCCGTCAGCGGCATTTCATCATCATCTACAATTACTACTTTAATTGGCAGTTGATATTGATTGGCAAATTTGAAATCTCGCGTGTCGTGGGCGGGTACTCCCATGACTGCGCCGGTGCCGTATTCGTACAGCACATAATCGGCGATCCAAATGGGAATTTCTTCGCCGCTGAAAGGATTGATTGCTTTGCCGCCTGTGGGGATGCCGCGCTTTGGTTTGTCTTCGGCTGTGCGATCGATCTCGCTTTGCAGTGCAACTTCTTTGATGAAGGTTTCTACCGCGGCTTTTCTGTCTTCTGTTGTCACGCGCTGAGTTAGTGGATGTTCCGGCGCTAAAACAAGGTAACTGACGCCGTAAACTGTATCGGGACGTGTGGTGAAAACGGCGATTTTTTCATCCATGCCGACAATCGGAAATTCTAAGTAAGCGCCGACTGATTTGCCGATCCAGTTGGCTTGCATTAATTTGACTCTTTCTGGCCAATCGGGCAATTTGTCTAAGTCGTTTAATAACTGTTCGGCATAATC
Organism: Microcoleus sp. S28C3; assembly: GCF_036700785.1. Classification (NCBI taxonomy): domain Bacteria; kingdom Bacillati; phylum Cyanobacteriota; class Cyanophyceae; order Oscillatoriales; family Microcoleaceae; genus Microcoleus; species Microcoleus sp. S28C3. The sequence goes on from NZ_JAUBPO010000053.1 coordinate 9,808, forward strand.
GGTAATTTTGAGGAACCACTGCCGCAATAATTTGCGCTCGACTTTGGCACCGGAACGCCAGGAACGACCTTCGTTATCTACTTGTTCGTTTGCTAAGACGGTTTGATCTATGGGGTCCCAATTAACTGCCGCTTCTTTTTGATATGCTAATCCTGCTTCTAAAAATTGCAAGAAAATCCATTGAGTCCAGCGATAATAATCGGGAGAACAAGTTGTAACTTCTTTTGTCCAGTCGAAAGAAATACCCAAACGTTGAAATAAGCCTTTCATTTGGGCAATGTTTTGATAAGTCCATTGTGCGGGGGGAATTCCTCGCTCGATGGCGGCATTTTCTGCGGGCAAACCAAAAGCATCCCATCCCATCGGATTCAATACCCGATAGCCTTGCATTCGCTTGAGTCTGGCAATTACATCGATGATTGTGTAGTTGCGGACGTGGCCCATGTGCAGGTTTCCCGACGGATAGGGGAACATGGATAAGGCATAAAATTTAGGCTTTTCCGTATCTTCTGGCATCTGGTCTAAGTTTTGCTCAGCCCATGTCTGCTGCCATTTTTCTTCTATGGATTGGGGGTTATATCTGGAATCCACAACAATTGCTCCGTGTAGGATTTACTAATGTTTGCTTGAACATTTTGGCACATTCAAGGGGCCTCGATTAGGATTTTTCTGAGTACCAAGGATTTTGGCTCGAATCTCTGTATTATATATTGTAGTATATGTAATTTTAGCTGGGGGGCGATCGACCAAATATCCCCGTTCGCCCTGAAAAAAGTAAATAACTGCAATCCCCAGAAACCCGATTTCTTTGACAAACCGGGTTTATTCTCCTAGTTCGAGCTTAGATGCTATCTGGATCGATGTTCAATTCGCGCAGTTTGGCGGCTAAACGTTCGGCTTTTTGAGCTTCTTGTTCTGCCCGCTGCGAAGCTTCTTCTGCGCGCTGCGAGGCTTGTTCTGCGCGCAGAAATTCTTGTTCGGCGCGCCGTCGCTCTAATTCTCGCTGTTCATCTAATTCGGAATAGGAAAGAAACTTTTGTCCATCAGGTCGATAAATTTCTAACCCTTCCGAACCCAACTCAAACCGCACTCGCAATCTTGGACTTATCCAGCCCTCCATCGGTTCAATTACTTCTAACAATCCTTCAATTCTTTGCCAACCTGTCAACTCATTTTTTTCTGGATCATAAAGGTAATACTCCTCGACTCCGTAGCGATTGTAAAATGAAAATTTCTTGTTAATTTTTATTTGGGAGTCGCGGAAAGAGCGAATCTCAAACACGACTTGGGGAGGAATATTATATTCACGAAATTGTATGTAGGAAAGCCGATCGCCTTTTGGCCTCCCAAATACGACCATTACATCGGGCGCTTGAGAAATATCTGTTCTACCCTCAACCGGATACCACAGTAAATCGGCGGCTATAAACACGTTTGGGTCATCTTTCAAAAGCGACTCGCAACCTTCTTTGATTGTGACAATTAATTTGTATTGAATTGTGCTATCTGCCATCGGCTGACCGTCGCTGCATGGATAAATAATTTCTTCGGTTGTGACTTGCATTGTGGTTGTCTCCGAGAAGTATCTCAGCTTAATTATACTATTTATGATAACGATTTTAAGGTTTTCAAAAGTTAAAATATATCACTCAATTGTTATGTTGATAAATTCGGTCAGCGATATGTTCTTTGGCTTTTTCGGATAGTTGAAAGTTAATAATGCTTTCGGGAGTTGTGCCGGCGGTCAAGAACTCAACTATTTCGGCGTAGGCTTCTGGTATTTTAGTTGCTACAGTCATAATTTTGTTTTTGCTTTTTTTATTTATATCACATCAAGATCGCTCGCTATTTTATGCTAGAGTATTATATTATTAGACATCTAGTGAATAGCCAGTCAAGGGGAGGCAAGATGTCTACCCCACGGGAATTGTTGGAGATGTCTATTTGTCTAAGGTCTTGGTAAAGAGATGAGCTATTTATCAAGTTTAGAGATTTATCGAGAGATTGGAAATATAGTCAGTCAATTTAAAATTCTTGAATGCGATCGCTGTGCTACTGCTGTTATGGAATGGCTAGAACAACAAGGGATTCAGGGAAAGATTCTCAGACTGAGAACAAAGTATCAGGATGAGGATTATATCATCAGCGAACGTCTAGAAAGTCAGGGAATTACAGAATCAATTACAGTTAACGGCAAACATTACGGGGTTGAAGTTCGAGGTCTAGTGTTTGATAATCTCTCAACAGATGGAATGTCAAAAGAAGAGTGGGTTAAGGATTTTCACTCTCCGAGCGACCAATTTGTTGTAGAAGAAATAGAAAAATTGTAAAATATAACTGTTGTTAAAACTAGAGGTCAAAATGAGTGGATTATTTGATATTCTAGAAAAGATAAAAGCTAGACCGGGGATGTACATTGGTAAATCTTCACTTAACGATTTGTTTATGTTTTTGGCTGGCTATAAAACAGCTAGGCGAGAATTTGGGATTGAGCCAAGTGAACAGGAAAATGAGTTTTATCGGGAGTTTCAGCCTTGGTTGCAGAAACGCTTTAATGTACAGTCGGTGAATTCTTGGGCTAAAATTATCATGCTTTATTCAGTAGACGAAAGGGAGGGATTTGAGTATTTTTTTCAGTTGCTGGATGAGTTTTGGCGGCGGAATGAAAGTTTACAGGTTGATGAGGTTGATGTTAATGAAGAAATGCCGATCGCTAATAAAGGCGATCGCTCATTGGCGCTCTAATTCTGCCAATTTTTGCTGGGCAAATTCGCGGAGTTTTTGGTCGCGATCGTTCTGAGCGCGATCGCGCACAATTTCTAAAGTTTCAGGGCGATCGGGATATAGCTGAATAATAGCTGCAAGAGCGGTTTTCCTGGGGTTATCTGACGACCAAAAAAAGTCGAACTCATAGGGATCATTAATAGCAACATCGCACAATAATCCAAATATCCCAGGCTGATAGTTCCACCCCCGTGCTAATTCTTCTACTGCTGCATATCGCACATTCGAATCATCGTCTGATTGAGCGCGTTGTTTGAGGATAGGTAAGGTTTCCGGGTCATCTTTCCACCCCCGTGCTAATTCTTGTACTGCTGCTTCTCGCACATTCGAATCATCGTCTGATTGAGCGCGTTGTTTGAGGATAGGTAAGGTTTCCGGGTCATCTTTCCACCCCC
>NZ_JAUBPO010000053.1:13086-54295 GCF_036700785.1 Microcoleus sp. S28C3
TTCCACCCCCGTGCTAATTCTTGTACTGCTGCTTCTCGCACAGCCGAATCATCGTCTGATTGAGCGCGTTGTTTGAGGATAGGTAAGGTTTCCGGGTCATCTTTCCACCCCCGTGCTAATTCTTGTACTGCTGCTTCTCGCACAGCCGAATCATCGTCTGATTGAGCGCGTTGTTTGAGCCAAGGTAAGGTTTCCGGGTCATCTTTCCACCCCCATGCTAATTCTTGAACTGCTGCTTGTCGCACAGCCGAATTATCGTGAGATTGAGCGCGTTGTTTGAGCCAAGGTAAGGTTTCTGGGTCATCTTTCCAAGTGGCTGCAACTGTTGCTACTGCTTGTCTGTCAATTTGAAAAAATAGGTGGGGATTTTCTATTATGTTATAATTTTCTTCATAATAGAAAATTTGAGAAACTAGGTTGTGATATTCGAGAGGTGGAAAACGAGTTATTTTTTTGTTTTTAGCTAACTCTTTAACTCGATCGCGCAACCTACCAGCAACATCAGCAATCTCATTTCTATTCTTAACTTCAGAAACACAATGCGCCGCCAAAAACAGATTGCTAAACTTGTCCGCTTTCCCATCTTCACCAATCAAAAATTCCAGAATATCACCTGTAAATTTAGCAGCCAGCATTCCCGCCATTAAACGCAACACTTCATGCCAAGACTCATCTCGCCAATGCTCTCGAAAAACTTCAATTAAACAATCTAAATCAAGCGTTTTTTGTTTCTCAAATTGCCGGACAAACTCCCAAGCACAAAAATATTCCAAAAACGTGCGGTGGACAAAAGCATAATAATCCTCATTGTATCCACCCAAGAAGCACAAAATAAAATTGCGATCGCGCAGTTGCTCTACCATCAACTTAGCACAAGCAGTTGCCTCAACTCCCATCAAGCCGCTCAATGAGTCAGTAATAGTTGGCCGCAAATCATCGCGACTGATAATATTTCCGGCCAATCCTTTGCCGCTGGATTGCATTTTGTAGGCAATGCGCCCGCAGATACTTTGTTTGACTTCTTCATCGATTAAGTAAGAGTCAATTTTGTCATGACCTAATTTTTCCTTAACCTCAAAATCCCATTTATGCAGCAGCACTTTTGAGGCTTCTTCATAGAGTTTAGCTCGAAAGCGGGGTAACTCCTGATTGCGATTCAGAATTGCCATCATTGTCAGCAACAGCGGATTTCCAGCCAACTCTCGAATCGCCCTCGATTCCCCAATGGCTTTATCCAATCGTTCTAAACTCGCCGCTTTTTTCAAGCGGTCTGTAAACGTCAAATTGTGCCACTTATGAATAAATTCTTGAATCTGTTCCGGTTCAAAATCTTGCAGCATGAAGTGATGAAAATCGGCATTTTTCAGCCGTTGCTGCTGGTAGCCAATCACGCGAGAAGTGACAATCACTTTCACGGTTGGATAGGTTTGAGTGAAGTTGTGAATTTGGTCAACAATACGATTGCGTTTTTGCACCTCAAAAACTTCATCTAGCCCGTCAAACATGACAACAGCGCGGCCAGCTTGCAGCAATTCGTGCAGGATAGATTTGTTTAAATGCCCGAGCCAACTAGAACCGCGCTCCATAAACTCTAGGAAATTACTGCATTCTTTTTCATCTTTGCTGCGATTGTACTTTCGCAATTCAATCAGTAAGTGAATCGGTTGGGATGACAACTGATTAGGAAGTATTTTTGACCACTGAAGCGCCAGGTATTTTAAGAGCGTTGATTTGCCTGAACCCGGATCGCCGAGAATTACTAGATAACGGTAATTGACATCATCAATTACTTCCAAAACCGATCGCGTTTGCTGTTGAGTATAAGCTTTTGCGTAGCGTTCCAAATCTTCTGGACGGACTTCGGCGGCTATGTCTCCCCGTTCCCGCAATAGCTTTTGAATCTCCTTGGGTAATTCATAATCTTTCGGCAAATATTCCTGACACGATCGCGCATTTTGGGGAATAAATATTTCTTTAACTGTCAGTTGTCGTTCGTACTCTCCAGACCTAGTATCTAAATTACCTAAATCCAAATATTCATATTGTTCTCCCAGTCCTTCTTGATAACTTTCTAAGTTAAAATCAGCCGGAATTGGACTACTATCTGTCAAACGTCCCAAGATACAATCTAAATTTTGAGCATTCAGAATTTCTCGTAGTTCCGCATTTTGCTGTCTAATTAATTTAACACTTTCCAGATATTTTTCGGCCACTCCTTCCCACTTAAACGCATCGGGAAGCGAGGCAACTGGTCGCTCATTAAAAAAATTAGAAGGTACGATTCGGGTCAACGTGGGCAAATTCCGTCGCACCGGATGTTGTAAGGTCAAAATTTGCCAAGACTGAGCTAAGATAGCAGTATTTAAAACCCGACAATTCCCTTGAAACGCACTTCCCAAAACTTGCCGGACTGGAGGTTGTTTAATAAATTGTTTTAAAGGTTCCAGGTATTGTTTAATTTGTTTTTTATCTAAACCAGATTGCTCTAATTCCTGCTCGAACAATATAATAAAGGATTTCAGGGCATCGCGAACAGCATTTTTAGCAAAAGACTTTTTTGCAAGTCCTTCAACATCTTTAATACAACCTTTAAAAAAATCTTTAACGTAGTCGTCTAAAGCTGCTTTAGCCAATTCCGTCAAAATAGGTTGCACCAATAACCAACCCAAACTCGCGCTGACTGGATCTATCATTGCTTTTTTCTCGATTTGTATACTTGAGGAACATTATACTGGGGCTGAAAAGTTTAGCTAGGGGTGAGGATAAGGCAGAGGACACGGCAGTGCCGTTTCCCTACTGACAAAATATTCAAAATAGCGAGCAGCGGCGCTTCAAAGCTGCTTGCAAAAGAGTATTGTACAGTTTTTCCTTAACAGTATAAGCGCCGAATCTTTCCAAGTGCGGATTGTTCATTTGAGCGTCGAAAAGTAGATAAGATCGATCGCGCAATCTCTCCACCAACTTCACCATCGCCACCTTAGAACCCTCGGGAATTCGGTAAAACATCGACTCCCCAATAAACGCACCGCCGATCGACAATCCTAAAATACCGCCCGCCAATTCGTCGCCGCACCAAGTCTCGAAGCTGTAAGCCCAACCGGCCTCATACAAACCCCAGTAAATCTGTTTGAGTTCCCTAGAAATCCAAGTAGTTTCGCGATCGGCACAACCCTCAACCACCGCCCCAAAATCGCGGTTCACAGCCACCGAAAACCGATTTTGATTGATTTGGCGGCGCAGGGATTTCGGATAGGTAAATCTTTCATCCAGGGGAATCAGCGCCCGCTGTCGGCTGGAATACCACCCCAAACTTTCCTCGCCGTCATTTGCCATCAAGAAGTAGCCTTGCGCATATCCTTGTATAATTGTCGGTATATCATATTGCATATATTTATCAGTTCTCATTTGTCAGTTAACTTTTCAAAGTCAACATTAGCAATTAGGAATAATCATGTCTGAAACCATCGAACCTATTACCTTACCGCCCGCCAAAAACCCCGAACAAGAAGGCCAATGGCTCCAACAAACGCTGCTGGCATGGCTAGACTCCGAGTTTATCCCAGAAGCAGCCAACCAGCAAATAGCTAAAAGAGCTGCCCAAATCTATGTCCGCCAGCGCATGGAAGGCGAAAATGACTTGGGCAGCCTCGTAATTGCGATCGTCACCGAAATGCAGGCTTATGATTTTTCTAAAAGCTTCTACGGCGAATTTGCGATCGCCAATGCCGTCAGCGACTTGTTACTCGAAAGTCTCGGTATCGATAAATGCTGCGGTCAGTGAAGCAAGAAGGAGGAAAATTTAACTCATAAGTCTGAAACAAAAATCAACCCCAAACATAATCCTGCCGATTAATCGTGAGTTTTTTTCTTCTTTCTTCCTTCTTCCTTCTTCCTTCTCCCTTCTTCCTTCTTCCTTCGTGCTACCAGCTAGACTTCACAACACCGGGCAAAAGACCTTCGTGAGCCATTTCTCGCATCATGTTGCGAGACAGTCCGAAGTCACGATAGTAACCTCTGGGCCGTCCAGTTGCCCAGCAGCGGTTCCGCAAGCGAGTCCGCGAACTGCTGCGGGGTAGCTGTTGCAGTTGGCGGTGAATCGCCATTTTGTCCATCTGATTGTTAGCTTGGTCAAACTGGTCTTTCAGGTCTTCCCGCTTGTCGGCGTACTTGTCTACGAGTCTTTGGCGCTTTTTCTCGCGCTCGACCATGCTCTTTTTAGCCATAATCTGTTGATATCCTTAGATAAATCACAATCTACTATTTTACTATATTTTTGTCTTTTTGGATAACTTTAGTTTGAAATATTTTTATTTACACACAACAACTTATCTCATTTGTAGGGTGCATCAGGTAATATTGTGCGATCGACAGTTGCTCGAATTCGAGCTGACGCACCCTAGCAACTACTCCTGGTTCTCGCCAAGAGTTTGTTGTGCAGCGTGTCGAATGTGGAGGATGCGAACTGCGGGCACATCTTCACTTTCGGCAATAGTGAAAAGAATTCGGTATGAGGTGCGCCCTTTACCGTAAAGTAATTGCCGAATTTCTTTACTGAAGTATTGATTCTCCCTGGCTATAGGACAGCGTTTTGGCATCGCCGATAAAGATTCGATCGCTTTCAACAATCCCTCATACCACTCCCTTGCTTTCTCTGGTGATGTCATCTGAGATAAGAGCAGGAATGCACTATCAGCTTGTGCTTCTGCAACGCTAGAAATTTCAATGATATATGTCATCAATTCGCTGGAAAATTGTACTTGGTGCGCTGTGATTTAGCAAATTCATCAAAAGAACGGAACCGTCCTAACTCAAAATCATTTAACCCCTCCTGAATACCCTCAATAGCTTCTTCAGAGTCTCGGGCTTCCCATTCTAATATCCGAGTTAGCAATTGGGCAGCAACAAGGTTAATATCTTGTCCTTCCCGATCGGCTTTTTCACGAAGTAGTGCCTCTATTTCTGGACTGAGGGAAATCGCAATACTCATATACTTACTTCCTTAGTATTAAGCTGTTGACAAGAATTATAGCAAACTCAAAAAACGAGCGACCGATCGAGTTCATTTATAAACTCTTCATTTCAGCAATTGTAAGGTGCGTCAGATTCTATATTTTAATGCTAGTTGCTAGCCTCGGCACTGGCGCACCCTACGAAATATTAGCAGAAGGGCACAAATCTGCAAGTTCGCAAATATTGCAAGCCGGATTTCTCGCATTACAAACTGCCCTGCCGTGATAAACCAACCGAATCGACCAATTTTCCCAATCCGGCTGCGGCAACAATACCATCAAATCCCGCTCGATCCTTATAGGATCGGTATGTTCGGTCAATCCCAAGCGCTGAGTCAAACGTTTGACGTGAGTGTCTACCGTCACGCCCATATTAATACCAAAAGCGTGGGCGAGAACGACATTAGCTGTTTTGCGGGCAACTCCGGGCAATTCTAGCAGCAGTTCCATCCGCTGCGGTACTTGATTGTTAAATTTATTGACGATCGCCTGACAAGCGCCTTTAATATTGTTAGACTTATTCCGGTAGAAACCAGTCGATCGCACCAGACTTTCGAGTTCTTCTAAATCAGCATTTGCCAAAGCCACCGCATCGGGAAAACGCTCAAACAAAGCGGGCGTTACCAGATTTACTCGATCGTCCGTACACTGAGCCGAGAGAATCGTCGCCACCAGCAACTGCACGGGAGTTTCGTAGTTGAGAGTACAAGGAGCTTCTGGATAGAGGCGTTTGAGGCGAATCAGAATTTCGAGCGATCGTTGTTTTAAACTTAACTTTTTAGTCATTAGTCATTAGTCATCAGTCATTAGTCATTAGCCATTAGTGATTTACAAAAGATTGGGGTCGATTCCCATTTCGCGGAGTCTAGCTTCTAAAGCTTCCGATCGCGATCGTTCTTGTTCCAGCAAAGTTTCGGCTTGTTCGGCTCTTTGGCGTTCTTGTTCGGCCCTTTGCTGTTCTTGTTCGGCCCTTTGCTGTTCTTGTTCAGCTCTTGATTCTGCTTGCTCTCGCAGTTGAGCAAGTTCGACAAAACTTACAAATGGCGATCCGTTAGGCCCGAATATTTGTAGTGCGGTTTCTGATAGTTGAAACCGCACTCCTAGTCTGGGACTTACCCAACCGTCCGCCGATTCTACAGCTTCTAATTCTTGGTCTCGACGCTGCCATATAGTTAAATCCACTTGTTCAGGGTTGTACAAGTAATATTCTTCCACGCCGTAGCGTTCGTAAAATTTGAATTTTTGAATCATCGGAGTTAGACGGTTTCCCGGCGACAAAATTTCAAACACGACTTGCGGCGGAATGTTATCTTCGTTCCACTGTTGGTAGGAACCTCGATATCTTTTCGGTCTGCCAAAGGCTACCAGCACATCTGGTGCTTGAGCAAGTTTATTATTTCCTTCTACTGGATACCACAGTAAGTTACCCGCCACAAAAACATCAGCAACGGTCGCAAATAAAAGTTCTAAATTTTCTTTAATCCAGACGATTAATCGAAACTGTTCGGTATTATCTGACATGGGCTCTCCGTTGTCATCTGGGTAGACGATTTTTGATTTCTCAGGAGATTGCAGTTGTGTAATCATTGCTTTTTTCCCCAAATTTAATGATCGAATATTAGTCATTAGTCAAAATTGCTGTAATGACTAATGACTGTTAATTTTTAACTGTTGACTAATCTTATAGGTTATTAGTGGCAACCAACAAATAATAAATAACCAATAACCAATAATCAATAACCAATAATCAATAATCAATAACCAATAACAACCAACTACTGACTACTGACTACTGACTACTGACTACTGACTATTGTTGCCGAAGATTGCCCATCAAATCGAACCCAGCCAAATTAGCTGTATCCCGAATAATCAAGAAAATTCCCAAACCCAGCAACAGCATCAAACCAGTCTGCATAACATTTTCCTGAATGCGGTTCGGCAGAGGCTTGCCCCGCAGTCCTTCTATCAACAGAAAAGCTAGCTGACCGCCGTCTAAAGCAGGTAAAGGCAAGATATTAATCACAGCCAAATTGATGCTAATTAGCACAGCATACTGAAACAAACTCGCAGCATCCGATTTTGCAATCCCTGCACCAATCGCCACAATCGCTACAGGCCCGGACAACTTGTCGGCAGTCTGGCTGAAATTGCTAAGTAACTGCCCGAAACCTTGAACCGTCAGCACCACAATCCGCTCAAATTCTTTGGCGGCCTTACTAAACGCCTCTACAATTCCTGCCCTCTGCCGCACGACAGTGCCGTTAGAAGTTAGCTGCACGCCAATGCGACCTTTGCCGTCGGGCGACTCTTCGGGAGTTACTGTCACCACAAATTTTTGTTCTTGGCGCTGAATTTCCAACGCTAGGGGTTGGTTGGGATGATCTTGGATTGCTGCGACCAATAATTTGATTGCTTCGCGGGAAGCGCCCAATTCCTTGCCGTCAACAGACAGAACAACGTCGCCCGATCGAATTCCGGCTTGTTTCGCGGCCGAACTGACTTCCGCGGCGACTTCCGGGACTTTAACTCCCGGTAAGTAGTTCATTTCTGCAGCGCCGACAGTGCCCAATTGCACCACCAACAGGAAGTAAGCAAAAATCAAGTTGGCAATTACCCCTGCACTAATGACGATCGCCCGATCGAGCACGGGGCGATTTTTGAGCAAATTCGGGTCATTAGGGGGAATTGTACTGTCTGGATCGTCGTCTGGGAAACCCACGAAACCTCCCAGGGGAAAGGCGCGGAGGGCATATTCAGTTTCCGGGCCTTGGTACTTCCAGAGGATGGGCCCGAAACCGATAGAGAAGCGGTTGACGTGGATGTGTTGAAGTCTCGCCGCCAGGAAGTGGCCGAGTTCGTGAACGACAATCAAGATACCTAAAACTGCGATCGCTGCCAAAACTGACATGAAGGATTCCACTAACACTTTTACTGGACTTTGATTTATTTTAATATCTTTTTAATATCGGTGGCTTCGGAGCGACAATTTTCAGTCAAACTGGAAGGTGGTGTTTTTGTCGGAAGTCCCGGGCGCTGCGATCGAACCGATGCTGCCAAACCGATCGCGCGATCGTACCTGAGTTTACCTCATTAGCAATTCCTCATTAGCAATTCCCCATTACTAATTCCCCATTATGAAAGACACTTCTTTGAATATTATCGCTATTTCTATCTTTGCCATCACCGTTTCAATATTGTTGGGCCCCGCATTCAACTTGCCAGAAGCCGTACCTGCGATCGCCACTTTTTGCCTGTTGGGGCTAGCTACTCTCGACAGTTTCCAGTGGCAATGTCAAGGCGGTACCATTTTATTAGATTGGCTGGGAGGAACTTCCAAACAAAAGCGCGATCGTATCCTTCACCACGAAGCCGGACACTTCCTAGTCGCCCACCTATTGGGAATTCCCGTAACCAGCTACGCCCTCAGCGCTTGGGAAGCATTTAAACAAGGCCAAACAGCCCAAGGCGGCGTCCGATTTGAAGACGAACAATTAGCATCTCAACTTCAAAACGGCACTCTTTCCTCCCAACTTTTAGACCAATACTGCACCGTGTGGATGGCCGGAATAGTCGCCGAAAAATTTGTTTACGGCAGCGCACAAGGAGGATCAGAAGACCGTACAAAAATCAGCGCAATTTTAACACAACTGCGCCGTCCCAGTTCGGAAATTCAACTCAAACAAAACTGGGGTTCGCTGCGAGCAAAAAACCTGATCGAAAGCCACAAATCAGCTTACGAAGCCCTAGTCGCAGCAATGGAAGAAAGAGCAACCGTCGCCGAATGCTGCGACATTATCCAGCAAAATTTATAAACAAAAATTACGCATTATTGCCTCGATCAACCCGGTTTATTTATAAATTTCTCACTAAACCCATATTTTGCGTAAAAACCGGGTTTTTCTGCATAAATTTTATAGGGATTAAAAATTAATGTCAGAACAAAAAAATGCTGCAACAACACTGCAAACAGCGAACCAAAATACAGAAAAATTGCTGTGGCTGTTCGGTTTCCGCATTGACCCCGACACCGAAGTACCAAATCTATATACTCTAATTGTCTACGGAGAACAAGAGCAGCCTTTAGTAGCCGGCGGTCAACTTGTATTTTTTACCCGTCCAGAATTAGCGATTAACGCTCTCCAATTGTGCAATATCGATGTCAGCAAACTGGGAAAGCCACCCACACAAATAGATGCTATTTGTGACATTGCAGAAACGCTGTACTTGCTCGATGCAGAAGATATGGACGAATCAGGGACTATTCTTAACTGTTTGAACGCGCTGTTAAATTTAGTTAAAGCCACATTAACACCGATGCCCACAGAGTACAAGCCCGTGCTTTATGCTTTTGCAGACCACCTAAATATTGATCGAGAGTTTGCGAGTTTTTTAGCTGAAGAGGACATCCACCGTTCGGAGATGGTCAATGCTATTTTGTGGTGTGTGGGAGCAATTACAGCAAAATCTAAATTGCTGACATAGCAATTTAATACAGAACTAAAATGTGAATGGATAATAGATAATATCGCTAAAGGAAATTGTGCCATGACTGTAACAGATTTACGCTTGTGGACTGTAGAGGAATATCGCCACATGACGGCAACTGGCATTGTCAATCCCGATGAACGAATCGAATTAATTGACGGGCAAATTATCTCAATAAGTGCAAAAAATCCTCGCCACGCAGCAACTAACCTCTGTGCTGCCGACTCTCTGAGAAATCTGCTGGCAGGATTTGCTTTAATTCGCATCCAAGACCCGATCGCTCTAAGTGATAATTCAGAACCAGAACCGGATATTGCTTTAGTGCAAATCGACCCCCGGCTGTACCAAGATTTTCATCCCGCACCCGCCAACATTTTCTGATTAGCATAAATAGCTGATACCACTTTAGAAACAGACCGCAAGCGAAAAGCAGCGGCTTATGCTAAGGCGGGAATTCCTGATTATTGGATACTTGATGTTAACAGGCGGCAAGTTTATGTTTTTCGCGAACCGGTGGGGGGAAATTACAGGCAAGAAACTATATTTGATGAAGATGAAATTTTATCAATGCTGGCATTTCCAGAAATAGAAGTTCAGGTAGGGCGATTGTTTCCTTAACGTACAGTCTTGAACGCATGGGGGCTAGAAACCCGGTTTCTACGAATAATTTCCGAACAGCAACGAGAAATCTACGAAGAAACCGGGTTTCTGAGGTCTGGGTGCATAAGTCCAATTATCAATTACCAATTACTCATTCTTCAGAATAATCCCGATCGCTACAAAAAACTTAGTATCAGGGCGTAGCGCGAGTTATACTCCTACTGGAAAGACTGTGACTGCCAAAAAATCCCGAAATCAAAGTTTATGAGCAACACTTCCCCGCCTCACCCAGCCGCCGACAACGCCGAAACAAAAAAACTCAGTTTCTCAACAAAATTAGCATACGGTGCCGGCGACCTCGGCCCCGCAATTACTGCGAATGTTTTGGTATTTTTTCTGCTGTATTTCTTTACCAACGTCGCCGGTTTGGCTGCGGGTACTGCTAGCAACATTTTGCTGATAGGCAAGGTTTGGGATGCCGTAAATGACCCGATTGTGGGGGTTTTGAGCGATCGCACATCTCACCGCTGGGGGCGCCGATATCCTTGGATCGTTTACGGGGCAATTCCTTTCGGCATCTTCTTCTTTTTGCAGTGGATTGTTCCCAGCAAAGATCCAACGATACTATTTTGGTACTATGTGGCGATCGCCATTTTGTTTAACACGGCCTACACCGCCGTCAACCTGCCTTACACCGCCCTCACTCCAGAATTAACCCAAGACTACAACGAACGCACTAGCCTTAACAGTTTCCGGTTTTCTTTCTCGATCGGCGGCAGCATTTTGTCGTTAATTTTAGCGCAAATTATCTTTGCAATAGTTAAAGATGACACCCAAAAATACTTAGTATTAGGCGCAATCTGTGCAGTGATTTCAGTGTTGCCTTTGTACTGGTGCTTTTTAGGAACCCGGAAACACGTTATCTCTCAATTGCAAGAAAATCCCGTAGAGGACAGTTCAACTTCCTTGCCACTGAAAGAACAGTTGCGGATTGCATTTAACAATCGCCCTTTTTTGTACGTAATTGGAATTTACCTCTGTTCTTGGCTGGGAGTGCAATTAACTGCTTCTATTTTGCCCTACTTTGTAATCGACTGGATGAAACTGCCGGCTGCAACTTTTACCCAAACTGCGATCGCAGTTCAAGGAACTGCACTCGCCATGTTATTTGTTTGGAGTAAAGTCAGCGAGAGATACGGCAAAAAAGCCGTATATTTTATGGGCATGAGTTTGTGGATTATCGCCCAAGCCGGACTGTTTTTCTTGCAACCGGGACAAGTAGTCCAGATGTACTTGCTAGCCGTCATGGCAGGTGTCGGAGTTTCCACTGCTTATCTCATACCTTGGTCGATGATACCGGATGTCATTGAACTCGACGAACTCCAAACAGGAGAAAGACGCGAAGGCGTGTTCTATTCGTTTATGGTATTGTTGCAAAAAATTGGTTTGGCGCTCGGTTTGTGGTTTGTGGGACAAGCATTAGAAGGAGCTGGATTTCTCGCCACAATTCAGGGACAGGCTGCACCCGTACAGCCGGAGTCTGCACTGTTTGCTATTCGAGTTGCGATCGGGCCGCTGCCCACAATTGCTTTAATTGCTGGCATGATTCTTACATATTTTTATCCCATAACCCGCGAAGTTCATGCAGAAATATTGTTGAAACTCCGAGAAAGAAAAGCACAAAATTAGTAAGCTAATAAGGAGGAGTTGGCAATTAGTAAAATTGAAAAGTAACAACTACCAAGAGCTAATCCGATCGAGATAGATAGCAATCCTCCCATCCTGTGCTAGCTCTTTTTTTTTCTTTAACAATGTGTCATCTTCTTATTGTATCGGTTAATTCAAAAAAAGCCTGTTGCGCGTTTCCCGAAAGGATTGCTATAGCTTGCTCGGAGGGCGAATCAAAGCGATAGTTTTAGTAATAGCCCCGAAACGCAGAAACCTAGTTTTTTTACTAAAATACATAAATCGCGCAGCGCCATCCGCCCCGGTAGAAAAACTCCGAATGCTTGAGTTGTTCGAGATGTCGATCGAGTTTGAGATCGCACATTATTAAATTTTATGTCGGTCGCGGACTTTTGAGAGAAATTTGTGATATTATGGGGGAGGTGAGGAATTATATAGACTTAAGCAGTCCTCCAGCTCCTCAAAAAGTTTATAATTAAAAGAAGAGACAGATTTTTATCGGAAATTGATTCGATTAGTTGCCGTTCCAAAAATCTGCTGAATGCTCCTAATTATATCTACATGAAAAATGGAAAATTTTTTAGCCAGTGAGTTAGCGAATAAGTTAACAGGTGCTGCTGCCGCTGTAGGCGAACACAAAAATGGCATAGATGACTAGGCAACCGGCGCAACCTCTGGCTGAGGTGTTACGGTCAATTGTAAAAGTTTGGTAAAGTTATTGCGCCCCTGCGGCGAAGCTGAGCGACACCAGAAAAAGTTTGCTTCGCCCCCCCCGAAACCCTAAATAGATGCACAATGCAGCCGACCGAAATGCAGTCGGATACAACTCTCAAGCAGTTGTAAAAAAACTTTTGCACCCGGCAAAGCATAGGGATTTAGTTATTTTTGTATATTATGTGAAAGTAGTGAGAACTATTAGAAGGAAGTGGGATCGACCAAGCAAGAATCTCCTGTGATATCCTTAAGCCAATGCTCAAAGTATCAACCAAAAGGCTTGCAGAACAAAGCTGATTTTACCAACAAAATTTTAAAGAGGTCTACATGGAAAGAGAACAGGACGCTCATATCGTACCCATTAGCAACCAGAGCCGACAGGTGCAGCAATTTTCCGTTGAGGAGGGAGAAGAATTAAGCGCGCAGCCTCAGAAAGGATTGAATCTAAAGCCGTTGTTGAGGACTTTTCAGCGCAAAGCCCTAATCATTATTGGGATTATAGGTCTAATAGGCGGTGGAGTTACTTATCAGATCAAGGGAAGTAAGCAAACATATCAAGGCGATTTTCGGATGCTAGTGGAACCCGTGACAACGGAGGCAAGAATTGTTGACCCCGCTGCCCTAGCCAATCGCGGCGAGGGCGGGGCAGTGCCTAGTCGAGAATTTTTTAGTTTGGACTACGCAACTCAACTTCAAATTCTCCAGAGTCCTCAGATGCTGTCGGCTATTGTTAAACAAGTCCAAAAACGATATCCACAATTTACCGAGGCAATTCTTCAAAAAAATTTAGTCGTTTTGCGGATGGGAGAAAATGAGATGACTCTCACTAAAATTTTGGAAGTTCGCTTCATGGGGACTGACTCTCAATTAGTTGAGTTCGTTTTACAAGAAATTAAAAAGAAATATTTAAAATATAGTCTTGACGAACGCAAGACTCGCATTGGTGAAGGTGTTAATTTTATTGAAGACCAGCTTCCGGGACTCAATAAGCGCGTAAATGACCTGAAGTCGGAGTTACAGGTGATACAGCAGCAACAAAAGATTACCGATCCTAAAGAACAAGGGGCGCAATTGATCCAGCAAATTCGCACCGTAGAAACTTTAGAGTTAGAAACTCAAAGGCTGCTGCAGGAACAGAAAACGCTGTACGCGAACTTGCAAAAACAATTAGATTTTACACCAAATGAAGCTATTGCTGCTTCAGCTTTAAGCGAAGAACCTCAATATAAAGAGTTGCTGACCAAGGTTAAGGAAGTAGAAGGTCAGATTGCTGTAGAAACAGCTCGTTTTAAATCGGCTAACCCGATAGTGGAAGCTTTAGAGCGCAAGCGGACAAATTTAGTAGCTTTGCTCAACCAGCAAACTGACCGAATTTTGGGGCAAAATTTAGTAGGAAGCCAAGCCAATTCTAAAGTTCAGAATTTTCAAAATTCAATTCGCATAGGCTTGATTAAACAATTGGTTGATACTGCCAACCAAGTTCAAGTCTTAGAAGCTCGCAGTCAGGCGATCGCCCAAACTAAAAACGATTTGGGCCGACAAGCCAGAGAATTTCCCAGTATAGCCCGCCGCTACAACGAACTGCAACAGCAATTAGACATCGCCGCCCGCACCCGCGATCAACTTTTAAGTCAGCGGGAAAGTCTGCGCATCCAAGCAGCTCAAAGCCAAGTACCTTGGGAAATAATTTCTGAACCCCGGATACCGCGAGATATTAAGGGCAAGCTGATTCCAGTTGCATCAAAAAATAAAAACAAATTTATGATGGCAGTGATTGGGGGGCTAGTGTTGGGTCTGGGATCTGCTATCCTCATTGAAAAAATTCGCAATATTTTCTACAGTGTTGATGACGTTAAAGATGGGGTGGAAGCACCTTTATTGGGAGCAATTCCTCTTGACAAAAATGCTAAAAAATTTCCGCCTTCTATTGCTAATGCCTATGCTTATCTTGAAGGAAAAGAGGGTAATAAGAAAAATGCTTCGGAATTTATAGAAGCTTTTGACTCTCTTTATACTAATATCCGCTTTCTTTCTTCAAATCGAACGATTAGCTCTTTGGCAGTTGGTTCAGCTACAGTTGGCGAAGGCAAATCTACCGTTGCTTTAAACTTAGCTCACGTGGCAGCGCTGGCGGGTCAGCGCGTGCTGTTAGTAGACGCGAACTTGCATTCGCCCAGCCTGCACTTGTTGTTGGAACTGCCGAATGTTAAGGGATTGAGCAACTTGCTCGACAATAAAAATGAACCAAATGAAATTATCCAGCGATCGCATCTAGCAGATAATCTTTTTGTATTAACTGCCGGTCTCCCTATTCCCGGTACTGCCAGACGCCTTGCCTCATCTCAGATGCAGTATTTAATGGAAGAACTTCAGGCAACATTTGACTTAGTGATCTACGATACGCCGCCGCTCGTTGACAGTAAAGATGCGAATTTTTTAGCGGCGCGCACCGATGGAATACTGATGGTTATAGCAATTCGCCAAGTCAAATTTTCTGTAGTCCAAAAAGTTTTCAGTCAATTAGAAAATTTTGGCATACCCTGCTTGGGTACAGTTGCGAATCATGCCACCAAAGGCAAGAAGTATCAACCATCTAAATCATCAGTTGTTGAAGAGAAAAATGAATATTTGAATTTTTCACCAGCACCGTCTGGCATCCGCAAACTAGCTTCAAAAAAAGAGTGACCCCCAAAAAAGCTGGCACCCAAAAAAAGGATACAAGCCCCCGACAGGAGTCATGGAACTCCCAAAATTTTAGACTCTTGTTCAAGCTCCCAGATTCGTCTGTGGAGTAAATCGAAAATCTAAAATCGTTCGACTGAGCGCGACTTGACTAAGCGCTCGGCGAACCTCTCAGGCCGAAGTCTAAAATCTAAAATCTAAAATCTAAAATCTAAAATTGATTGATGGCGGACTAATTTTCATCAGGATTGGTGGGAAATGTGACGGTAAAATTAGTCCAGCCATTGCTGCTTTCAACCTCAATTTTTCCCTGCAACTGTTCGACAAGTTTTTGAACCAAAGCTAAACCCAAACCTGTACCTCCTTGTTTCCAAGGATCGGCGTTGGGAACTCGATAAAATTTCTCAAAAATTCGAGGCAATTCCTCTATAGAAATGGAAGATTGATTGCTGAGTTTAAATTGGATTTCTGAAGCTAGAGCAATTGCTTGTCGCGAATTCTTTCTTTGTCCTCGTTGTTCGCAGTATTCGTTTTTGCACTCAACTTTTAGAGAAATTTCGCCGTCATTGGCAGTATATTTGCAGGCATTGTTGAGGAGCTCTGCTAAAATTCGTCCCAAACTAGCTCGGTTGGAACTGATCGTGGGAAGGTGGCGATCGCACTCTACTCGCAAATCCTGGTGGCGGTCATGGGCCCGGGTGTAAAACGGGTCGATAATAGTAGGCAGCCAGGCTTCTAAGTTTACTGGTTCGAGGTCGATCGGACAAGTTGCGGCTTCGAGCCGCTGCAAATCTAGCAAATCATTAATCAAATCTGTTTCTCTAGTACATTCTGTTTCTAAAATTTCTAAATAAATCTGGCGCCTGTCTGGTGTGGGAGAAATTCTCAGCATATGAATAGCCATTTTTATATTAGCTAAAGGCGTCCGCAGTTCGTGAGAAACTGTGCTGAGAAATTCATCTTTGAGGACGTTTAAATGCTGGAGTTCGTGAACTTTTTGCTGCAATTCGGCGGTGCGTTCTTGGACTTGACGTTCGAGGTCGGTGTTCAGATTTTGCACTTGCTGATAGAGTTGGGCTTGCTGAATCGCGATCGCGATTTGAGTTGCCAGTTGCTGCAGCAAATCCACTTCCGAAGGCTGCCACTGCCGGGATTCGGAGCACTGATGGACGCACATCATTCCCCATAAATTGCCGTCTTCCAAAATTGGTACAATCAAATAAGCTTTGATTTGCGCTTGCTGGAACCGCGCATATTTTTCGGGGCTCAAACGGGCTTGGTCGATGTCAGGGACGGCATAAATTTCCTGTTCAATCACCGAAGCAGATTCTTGCCAAATATTATCTGGCAGGATTTCTCCCAAGATTGAAGGCCAATTTTCGGCAACGGATTCGGCCACTACAATGCCGTAATTGCTGGACTCTAAATGCAGGATTGCTACTCGATCGGCTTGCAAAACTTGGCGGACTTCATCGACGCTGGCGTGGAGAATTTCTTCGAGGTTTAAGGATTGGTGAATCCGCAAGGAAATGTGAGTTAACAGCCGATCGCGCTGCAATTGTTCGTGGAGTTTTGCAGTCCGTTCCCGCACCTGCTGTTCTAGTTTGGCGTTGCGGCTTTGCAGCAGTTCCACTTTTTCGGCTTGCAGTTGATAAACCGACTGCTGCAACTGTTTGACAACTCGGTACATTTCGGTGGGGTCGAGGACTCTGAGCAAGCTGGTCTGAGTAATAATTCCCAACAGTTCTCCGCGCCCCCCGCACACGACCAACCGCTGCACTTGTTGCTGCTGCATTTCTTTGTGCGCCGTCCACAGGGAATCGGAAGGTTGAAGAAATTGCAGGGGAGTTCTCATGACTTTTTGAGCTGGGGTTTGCTCGAAATTTAGTTCTAGAAACTGTGCCTGCACGATGTCATATTCGGTGAGAATTCCCCGGGGTTGGTGAAACGAATAGTGAAAAATGGAGGTATACTCATCTTTGGGCTTCTCCATTGTTAATTCTTTGTTTTTTGTAATGACTACACAACTGACTTGATGCTCTGACATCAGTTCGGTTATGCTCTTCAGCGAGGCGGTGTGGGGCGCTGTAATTGGCGTAGTCATCAATTCTGCTACTCGCCGTAATTTGAGAATATTTGAAGGCTGCAATACTTGGCGAATTCTTTCCCGCGTCAGCACTCCTACCAAGTGGCCCCCTTGATTGACGATCGGCAAATAGCGAATCTTGTGCTGGCGAAATAAGGATAAAGCAGTAAACACGTCTTGGTCATCGGATTCTGTGAGGGAGACCGACACCGGGGACATCACTTCGGAAATTGGTATTTTGTGCAGGGCTACTTTATGCTGACTGTCTATTTTGCCAGAAGCTATCAGCCTCACAAGGTCGGCGGGAGTTAATATGCCGATTAACAGTCCGCGGCTGGGGTTCTCGGATAAATTGCCTGTGGTCAAAGTCTGCTGATTCTCCACGACGAACACGCAGCGGGCCCGCACCTTGTCCGGCGCGGACGTTTCGGTCACAGATCCCCGGTCTGAGGGTAAAGGTGTTTTGACTAGGGGACAACTGTTTTGCAACTGACTCATCAAGGCGATCGCCACTGCTAAGGAAGTTTCTGGCCCAGCAGTGAGAGGGTAGCGATCGATCGCTTGTTCTAAGGCTGAGGAGTAAAAGGGCGGGTGGTAAAACGACATAGTTGATTGCAGGTTGTCAGAGGGCGGCTAACTATCGGGCAAAGCCTTGGGGAACGGCAGAAACACCTCGCCTGTGCTTGGGATTTAAATAATAAACTTTCTAATTAATTATTTTTACGCAATCTGAGCTTTAGATTAATCGTCTCACTAATCCGCAATCTTACCGATCTCAAATCCTTGGGCGGTTTTTACTGCCTGCTTTTCCCCTGAGACTCCCCTATAATCAAAATAACCCGAATGTAAAGTTTTACTACAAGATATACTCATAATGACAACTTTAAGCTTAGAGCAAATTGCAGCCAAGTTAGAAAGCCAAAATTCAGCGGATCGAATGGTGGCTTTGGCCAACTTGCGGAACGTGCCTGCTGCAGAGGCGGTGCCTTTGATAAAAAAGGTGTTGAACGACGAAAGTTTGCAAGTGCGATCGATGGCTGTGTTTGCTCTTGGGGTCAAACCGACAGCAGAGTGCTATCCCATTCTAGTCAAATTGCTAGAAACTGACCCTGATTACGGCATTCGCGCTGACGCTGCGGGTGCTTTGGGCTATCTAGAAGATATCAGAGCTTTTGAGGCTTTGGTGCGGGCTTTTTACGAAGATACTCAATGGCTGGTGCGCTTCAGCGCTGCTGTTTCTCTGGGGAATCTCAAAGATCCCCGGGCTCGCGACGTGCTGCTAAAAGCTCTCGACAGCGAGCAAGTGGTGATCCAGCAGGCGGCAATTTCGGCTTTGGGGGAAATTAAAGATCTTGGGGCGATCGATCGCATCCTCGATTTTGCTCAGTCGGAAGATTGGCTGATCCGTCAGCGGCTGGCTGAAGCTTTGGGCAATCTGCCGAGTGTTAAGAGCGTTTCGGCTTTAAAATACTTAGAAAAAGATAGCAATTCTCAAGTATCTGAGGCGGCAACTATTTCTCTCGATCGTTTGTCAAAAGCAGAATCGTGACATAAAACTTTTAGTATGTTGAGAAACCCGGTTTATTCAATAAACCGGGTTAATCCTTATTTTAGCAAGCTTAATAAAATTTATAGAGTATTCAGTAAAACCAGAATGTATTATTTAAGCTGCGAGGGTAAATCGCAAGTTAAAATAGTTGTCGATCTCCTTTAACCCAAACTAACCATGAATCAAGCGCCCAATCCTTTTAACTCAAATCCCTCCAATCCGCTAGACCCCTTGGAGCAAGAAGTTGACGAGCAAGGTGAAGCATTGCCGAGACAGTACCACCCGGCAACTAAAAAAACTCTGCAAAAAGTCTTTATTATCCTGGTAGTTGTCGGGGCAATTATTGGGGGAATTCTATCTATAGGGGTGATTTCGCTGATGCAGAAGGCGGGATTGACAGATGTGCCAGCAAGGGTACAAAATCCTAAGTGAATGGGTGGGGTGAATGTACCGGAAGCGATCGCCGCTCCTTAATTATAGTATCGTTCGATATCGTGCCCATGTTGCTTGCGCGAAATTAAGACGCGATCGCTCGCCTAATCCCAAAAGAAATCTTAATATTTTAATTATTTTATTTGATGCAACTCTGTCTATACAATCAAATTTGCGGCTGTAGGGGCTTGGGCAAAAAACTGTTTCAAAAAAACCACACTTGTTCTGAGTAATAAAATGTTACTTATTGCGCTATTTATCGCCACGTTTTTTTTAGCATACTGCAATGGTGCTAATGATAATTTTAAAGGCGTGGCAACACTGTTTGGCAGTCAGACGACGAGCTATAAAACAGCAATTACTTGGGCAACGATCACAACTTTTGCAGGTTCAGTATTTTCTATTTTTTTAGCAGAAACGCTGGTAAAAAGCTTTTCGGGAAAAGGGCTAGTTCCAGACGAGATCGCCAATGCCCCAGATTTTCATTTGGCAGTCGCGATCGCTGCGGGTTTAACCGTTATTCTTGCTACCTTAACTGGATTCCCTATTTCCACAACTCACGGTCTTACAGGTGCTCTTGTTGGTGCAGGTTTAGTAGCAATTGCTACTGAAGTTAATTTTACAGCATTGCAGAACACTTTTCTAATGCCTTTGTTGCTGAGTCCCATGATTGCGATTCCATTAGCAGCTTTAATTTATGGGCTGTCTCGCTACCTGCGAGTTTATTTAGGAATCCAGAAAGAATGGTGTATTTGCGCTGGTCAAACTCAACAGATTATTCCCATTCCCCAGCCCGATGCAACTAACATACTTAAGTGCATTACAACCGCTGATGTCGCGGTCGATTCTCTAGATAAATGCACGCAAAGGTACTTGGGAAATTTCTTACAAATTCCCAGCCAAAAGTTAGTGGATGTTTGCCATTTTATGAGTGCGGGAATCGTCAGTTTTGCCAGAGGATTGAACGATACTCCGAAAATTGTTTCGCTGATGTTAGTCGGTCAATCAATATCAGTTCAGTGGGGAAGTTTAGCAGTAGCTTTGGGAATGGCGATCGGCGGTTTATTGAATGCTAAAAAAGTTGCCGAAACAATGAGCAAAAAGCTGACAGCAATGAATACCGGTCAAGGGCTGGTGGCAAACTTAGTGACGGGATTTTTAGTTATTGCTGCCAGTCGCTATGGACTTCCAGTTTCTACTACTCATGTTTCGGTAGGTTCAATTTTTGGTGTCGGATTGATTTCAAAAAAAGCTAATGTGCGCGTTTTCTATCATATTCTACTATCATGGATTTTGACCTTGCCAATTGCTGCGTTAATCAGCGGCTGTGCTTACTGGGTGTTGCATCGGTAAGAGAATTAATCGTTAGTCCTAGAAGAGAAAGAGTTGGCAGTTGATTTGGGATTGTCATCAAAGGATAACCCGATCTAATCTAACGGTAAAAAAAGAAATCGCGCCGGGAGTTTTTGAATAAAATTTTAAGGGTAATTTATGGTTAAAAATTCTCCGATCGCGCCACCTGTTGCAGATAAATTGATTGCTGCTGGCTTTCACGCTCTTTCTGACCCCCTGCGGCTTCAGATTTTGGAGTTGCTGCGGGAACAGGAGTTGTGCGTGTGCGACTTGTGCGATCGACTTGGAGTCCCTCAGTCTAAACTCTCTTTTCACCTCAAAGCCTTGAAGGATGCAGCTTTAGTCCGCAGCCGCCAAGAAAGCCGCTGGATTTACTACAGACTCAATTTGACCCAGTTTGTCGCCCTCGAACAGTATCTCGCCCAATACCGGCGCTTCAGCCCGATCCTGCCGGCGCGCCCCTGTTCCGACGCGGGTTAACCCATCAATATTTCTTAATCACTCAAATACTGATATGGCTTTTTTGATAATTGACATATCAATTTTTATTGATATGATGGGATGGCAACAATTAGTTCAGAGCGATGGATGCAACAGCTCATAGGTTAGCTTGTGCTCGCCCCGATTGCAGGCGAGAGGCGATCGCGGAATTTCTAGGTACATTTATTTTGGTTTTTGCAGGCACCGGTGCGGTGATGGTTAACAAAACTAGCGCTGGTTCCGTAACTCATTTAGGCATCAGTTTTGTATTTGGGGCAGTAGTATGTGCGATGATTTACGCCCTAGGACACATCAGCGGCGCACACTTTAATCCGGCCGTAACTTTAGGGTTTTGGGCGAGCGGTTTTTTCCCAAAATACAAAGTTTTGCCTTACCTTTTAGGGCAGTGTGCGGGTGCGATCGCAGCTTCTCAATTGCTGCTAATTACCCTAGGTAAAGTAGCAAATCTCGGTGCAACTATTCCTCTCAAAGGTAACTGGTTGCAGTCTCTAATTTTAGAAACAGTTTTGACCTTTATCTTAATGTTGGTCATCCTCGGTTCTGGATTAGATAGACGCGCTCACATCGGCTTTGCCGGGATAGCAATTGGCTTAACTGTCGGCTTAGAAGCTGCATTTATGGGGCCGATTACCGGAGCGAGCATGAATCCGGCACGATCGCTCGGCCCGGCTTTAGTTGGCGGAATTTGGAACGACCATTGGGTTTACTGGGTGGCTCCGATTTGGGGAGCGCAATTAGCAGTCGCAGTTTATCGAGAACTATCTAACGGATTTCGGGATTTTAATTAAAAGTATCATGACAAGTTTTACGCACAAACCGAGAATTTTGTTTCTATACGGCTCTTTAAGAGATCGTTCTTACAGCCGCTTGTTGGCGGAAGAATCGGCGAGAATTATTGAGGGTTTCGGTGCCGAAGTTCGATTTTTCAATCCTCTAGAATTGCCAATTTACGGCAGCGTTCCCGATACGCATCCGAAGGTTCAAGAATTACGGGAATTGAGCCTGTGGTCGGAGGGTCAAGTCTGGTCGAGTCCAGAAATGCACGGCAATATTACGGGTATTCTGAAAAACCAAATTGACTGGATTCCTTTAAGTATTGGGGCTGTCAGACCGACTCAAGGCCGAACTTTGGCGGTGATGCAAGTCAGCGGCGGTTCGCAGTCTTTTAATGCTGTCAATACTTTGAGAATTTTGGGTCGCTGGATGCGGATGTTTACGATTCCGAATCAGTCTTCGGTTGCTAAGGCTTATCAGGAATTTAATGAAGATGGGACGATGAAGGATTCGCCTTACCGCGATCGCGCGATCGACGTGATGGAGGAACTGTACAAGTTTACCTTGCTGTTGCGGGAGCAAACGGACTATTTGACCGATCGCTACAGCGAACGCAAGGAACAAGCCGCTAAACAGGCGATCGACGTAGCAAATCGCGCCCTTGAAACATCTAACTAACAACTAATAAGTAACAACCAACAACCAGCAAAAACCATGAAAAAAGTAATGTTTGTTTGCAAAAGAAACTCCTGCCGATCGCAAATGGCAGAAGGATTCGCTAAAACCATCGGAGACGGCAAAATTGGAGTCACCAGTTCCGGTTTAGAATCAAGCAAAGTTCACCCAACAGCAATTCAAGTCATGTCAGAAATCGGCATTGATATCACCGACCAAACATCTAACCCGTTAAGCGAATTCAATGCAGAAGACTACGACGCAGTAATTTCTCTGTGCGGCTGCGGTGTGAATTTACCCGAAGCGTGGGTATTGCGAGAAGTGTTTCAAGATTGGCAACTCGACGATCCCGACGGACAACCCATCGAAACTTTTCACCGCGTTCGAGATGAAATTAAAGCACGAGTTGAGAAATTAGTGGACTCTCTAAAGTAAGATTAGTGTCAAAATTAGAATTCTTGCCTTGTCGGTTTTAACTCAGCTCTTGCAGTATTGTCAATAAGCCTTTTATGAACAGGCAAGATGCCTGTTCCACAAAAAAATTAATCTCCTGTAGAACAGGCATCTTGCCTGTTTTCAATAATGTTGCAAGATGTGAGGTTCAATTAACTTTGTAGCGATCGGTTAAAATTTGTCGCTGTCGCATCCAAATAATTAGTGCTAAATTATGAGAGGCGTTCCGGCCGAACGCCTCTACATTCGTTGCGATCGGAGACTAAAAGGTTAGCACATGATTCAGACAGCACTCACGCCTTTCAAAAACAAACTTCACTCAGCTTTAACTAAAAAGCAGATTACAGTTTTACAAATTAATCTAGGGAAACGCTGCAACCTCGCTTGCACTCACTGCCACGTAGAAGCTAGCCCGACACGAACAGAAGAACTTTCCCCGGAAATTTGCGACCAATTAATTCAAATCATTCGCCGTTTTCCTCAAATTCAAACTGTTGACCTCACTGGCGGTGCTCCCGAAATACTTTACGGTTTTAAACCGCTGGCGGAAGCTGCCAGGGCGGCAGGTAAAGAGGTAATTGTTCGTTCTAATTTGACGATTTACTTTGAAAAAGGTTTTGAAGATATTCCCGAATATTGCGCGGAACACCAACTCAGAATTGTGGCGTCGCTTCCCTGCTACCAAGCTGACAATGTGGATAAAATGCGCGGCAGCGGTGTTTTTGACAGTTCGATTCGGGCACTGCAAAAGCTAAATCAGTTGGGATACGGGAAAAATCCAAATTTAACTCTGGATTTGGTGTACAATCCACAAGTGCCGGCAACAGACAAGTTTTCGCTAACACCGGAACAGGGCAAGTTAGAGCAAGATTACAAGGTTTATTTAGCCGAACATTTTGGGATTTGTTTTAATCAATTGTTCGCGATTACTAATTTGCCGGTGGGACGGACTAAGTTTCATTTGGAACATAAAAAACTGCACAAGCCTTATCTCGGGTTTTTGGAGGATAATTTTAATCCCGGTACTCTGGAACATTTAATGTGCCGCAACGAATTGTCGATCGACTATTTGGGCAATGTCTACGACTGCGATTTTAACCAGATGGAAAATCTGCCGGCAAAAACTGGCAGCGGGGAAAAGATAACTGTTGCTAAATTGCTCGCATCTGGCAGTTTAGATTTGATTCAAGAGGTGCAAACTGCTGCTTATTGTTACGGCTGTACGGCAGGTTCAGGTTCTAGCTGCGGCGGTAGTTTGATTTAATTTAAGGGAAAAGTTGCGCTTTATATCATCAATCGGATGAAATACAGTAGGGACACGGCAGTGCCGTGTCCCTACTCTGGAAACGACGGTGTATGAAATTTAGACTGGGGAGTTTAGGTAATGAATGATTCGCGATCGCCCGGTGAAAATCCGCCGCCATCCAACAGTTGGAAGCTGATTTTAGGGATTGGTTTAGCTGTGGCTTTGATTGTGGCGGCAAAGTTTTTTAACTTCCAAGGAATTGTGAAAAATGCGCTGGAGTCGATCGCGAGTCTCGGCCCGTGGGGCCCGGCAGCTTTTATTCTAATTTACATTGTAGCAACGGTTCTATTTATCCCCGGTTCTTTGCTGACTCTCGGTTCTGGCGTTTTGTTCGGAGTCGTTGGCGGTTCGGTTTGCGTTTCCATCGGCTCAGTTTTAGGTGCAACTTGCGCTTTTTTAACAGGAAGGTATTTAACTCGCGACTGGGTTTCCAAACAGATCGAAGGCAATCAAAAATTTAAGGCGATCGATGCAGCAGTTGCCTCTGAAGGATGGAAAATTGTTTTGCTGACGCGGCTTTCTCCAATTTTTCCGTTTAATTTGCTTAACTATGCTTTTGGAGTCACGCAGGTATCTCTAAAAGACTATTTTTTCGCATCTTGGATCGGCATGATTCCCGGAACTGTCATGTATGTTTATATCGGTTCCCTGGCCGGGAGTTTGGCTGCACTCGGATCGCAAGGGCGATCGCGCACTTCTGCTGAGTGGACTCTCTACGGCATTGGTTTGCTAGCAACGATCGCCCTCACCGTTTATGCAACCCGCTTCGCCAAAAAAGCTTTAGAGGAAAAAATTTCCCCTTAAAACCGCAGCGCAAATTGGTAAAATTGTCAAGAGGGTTTTGCCCATACATTATAATACCTTGCTAATTTAAAAAGCTCCGTATTTTCTCTGTGTTATTTACAATTATTTTGTTATACAAACAAGATAGATATTAAAGATATCGTAAAGCACTCACCTCAAGTAGGTAAACCGAAGGTCGAAATATAAAATTGATGCCACAATAGAATGCGAGTGTCCTACCAGAATAAAAACAGTTTGCAGTCAGGAATGCAAATCATACCATTTTAGACTTGAGATTAAAGGATTGAAGAATTGGGAATAACTAATCACTACTAGCGTTTTTATCTCGGCTACAGTTGCATTCTTTTCTTAAACTGGTGTCACTACTTGCCTGATATTAATTCTGCCGAAGGACCAAGGAAGAATGCCGTTTGATGAATTTGACTCTGAGGGAACATTTGATGATGCAAAACCCAGCAAATCAAGCCAGATCTATGTCTGCGCCGCCGCACCCAACAAAAAAGCTGCGCCGCTTTTGGGACAACATCAGCAGTTCTGCTCAATCAGGGTGGCAACAAGCGCACAGTCTTTGGCAGCACAGACGGCAGCGCCGCCATTTGCTGACCCTGCTAATTCTGGCCACCACGGCTTTAACCATTAGCACAACTGCTTGCATCAGCTATTTTTTTGTGCGCGGACTAATCCTCGACAATTTAAAGCAAATAGCACTATTAAAACTAGAAAAAGGCACCGACGAAATCGACCGCTGGCTCAGCAGCCGCAAAGCAGAAATAGAAACCATTGCTTACGATCCTACGGTTCGGACTCTCAATTGGCAATTAGTCGAGCCCCGGTTGCAAGGAGAAATATACAGATTAAAAGAGTATTTCATCCTGTCATTAACTCAATCCGACGGCTCATTTATCAACACTTTAGGCAACCGCGGAAACACCAAAGACCGCCAACACTTTCGCACAACAATGGCAGGGTATGTCAACGTTTCCGACCCGCTGATCGGCCGCAGTACAAAAGTTTCGACCATCATCATTTCAGCTCCTATTTGGCCCTTGCCTCCCGGTTCCAATAAAGTAATTGGAGTGCTCGCAGGCGCTATAAAATTAGACAGAGTAGCATCTGTGGCTAACAGCTTGCAGTACGGTTCCGAAAGTTATGCTTTTGCGATAAATTCACAAGGAGTGCCAATTGTTCATCCCAACACTAACTTAATTGGAAATATCGATCGGCCGGCCCCAAGCTTTTTACACTCACAAGACCCCGCACTCTCCACAATTGCGCGGCAGATGATCGATCGCCAGACGAACATCGAACTGGTAAAAATAGATAACAAATGGGTGTATGTGGCCTATGCTCCCCTCAAGGAAGTTAACTGGTCGATGGCTTTAGTAATTCCCCGCGAAAATATTGAATCCCAACTGCAAGCATTAAATTTGCTGACATCTGTAGTCGCCGGACTGCTCGGCCCGGCAATGCTAGCAGCAATTTGGCTAATTTACTCTTCCGAAAACAATCGCGCTCAAGCGGAGCGAGAAGCGATGCTCAACCGGATTGCCGGACGCATTCGGGCTTCCCTAGAATTAGACAAAATCGTGCAAAGTACAGTCGAAGAAATAGTAAGTTTGCTGCATTTAGAACGGGCGGCGTTTGGTTGGTACGAACCGCAAAACAAAATGTTAAAAATTATGTCGGAATCTTGCCAATCGGATTCTCCGACACCAGCCATAAAGTTTGATCCTTACTTTATCGAAAATGTGTTAGTACGGAGCGGTCAAAGCGAACCAATTATTCTTTCGAGCGACACTTTGGCGGAGTGTGCAGCTCAACATATCGAATTTAAAGCTAATAGCTATTTAGCCGTACCTGTTCAGACTCAGAACCAGCCGCAGGGTTATTTAATTTGCAGCCACGCTACTCATTGGCTGTGGAGCGAGGAGGAAATTCAACTGTTAAAAGCTGTGGCAGACCAATTGGCGATCGCAATTACTCAAGCTCACCTTTACAGTCAAACCCAAGACCAAATAAAACGGCTCAATAGTGCCTTAAATGAACTGAAAACAACTCAAACTCATTTAGTGCAGAGCGAAAAAATGTCATCATTAGGTCAAATGGTGGCCGGAATAGCCCACGAAATCAACAACCCTGTTAACTTCATTTCCGCTAATTTGCCTCACACCAGCAAATATACTAAAGATTTGTTAGACTTGGTGAGTTTATACAAACAAACCTTCCCAGAGGTTCCCCAGGAAATCGCAGATTTTGTAGAAGAAATTGAGTTAGAATTTATCGAGGAAGATTTGCCGCATATATTGGATTCTATGAAAATAGGAACTGAACGCATTCGCAGCATAGTTCTTTCTTTGCGCAACTTTTCTCGCCTCGATGAATCTGACAAAAAGCTGGCGGACATTAACGAAGGTATGGAAAATACCTTGTTGCTGCTCTCCAATCGCCTCAAAAATAGAATTTATATAGTCAAGAAATACGGAAAAGTGCCTTTAGTCGAGTGCTATCCGTCTCAGCTCAATCAGGTGTTTATGAACTTGCTGAGCAATGCGATCGATGCCTTGAACGAGATAGATCGCCTGGATAAAATCATTACAATTTCCACGGGAGTAGTTCGCGAAAATGGCGGTAAATTTCTGAAAGTGGCGATCGCAGACAACGGGCCCGGCATTCCAGACAGCGTTAAAGACCAAATTTATAACCCATTTTTTACTACCAAACCCGTGGGCAAAGGCACTGGTTTGGGGTTAGCAATTAGCTACAAAATTGTAGTGGACGGACACGGTGGCAGCATCGAAATTTCTAAACCTCCGGGCGGTGGCACGGAGTTTTTGGTAAAAATTCCTATTAGTAACGGCAAGTAAGATAATTTTAGATTTTAGATTTTAGATTTTAGATTTTAAATTTGAGAATGCCTATAATACAAGGTTTTGGATATTATCTACAGTTGCATTATTTTTGGAAAGTGGTATCAGGAGGAAGTGGGAAGGGAAGCCCACGGAGTTTGTAACCGAGGTAAGGGATAGAGGTTCGAGGGAAGAGGGAAGAGGGGACAAACAGTTTTAATGAATGCTAAGTTGACGGCCTTTGGCTAAAATTAGAATAGTTTTTGTTAAAGGAGTTTTATGGCTGTTGGCAAGGATACAATTTTCGAGCGCTTTTTGTCGCCCTTGATTCGACTGGCGATCGACGAAGAAGCACTGAAACGACTCTACGAAGGTATCGACTGGGAAAAAGCGGGCGATCGCTACCGACAACCCGACCTAGTTTATCCCGAATATTACAGCAGCCAAAACTTTCACGGCATTAAAGGTGGCTACCTCAACCCCAGTGCCGCCGTTTCCTACGATCCAATCACGCAATATGTTTTGCCTCCCCACGAAACAGTAGTCAGGCAAGGCTTAATAGACGCTGTGCGGGTGAAACCGCGCCGAATTATCGATTTGGGATGCGGCACCGGTTCGACAACACTCATGCTCAAGCAGGCTTTTCCCGAAGCGGAAGTTGTCGGCCTGGACTTGTCGCCTTATATGCTGGTAGTTGCCGAAATTAAAGCCCAAAAAGCCGGCTTAAAAATCGAGTGGTTGCACGGAAATGCCGAAAGCGTTGCTTTTCCCGATGCCAGCTTCGATTTAGTCGCAGCTTCCTTGCTGTTTCACGAAACGCCACCTGCTGTATCGCGGGCAATTTTGCGAGAAAGCTTCCGACTGCTGAAGGTTGGGGGACAAGTGGCAATTTTGGACGGAAACCAAAAAACTTTGCGCCAGACAGAGTGGCTGGCTGATATCTTTGAAGAGCCTTATATTAAGTCTTACGCCGCTGGCAGCCTCGATGCTTGGGTGGGGGCGGCTGGATTCGCGGCGGTGCAAACTCACGAACACTGGTGGGTAAATCAGGTAACGCAGGGTGTGAAACCTTTGCCTGGGGAAGATTTGGAACAGGTGCGGGTGGCGGCGGGGTGGAATCCTATCGATCGAGCTCCTGATTTGGGTGGCGATTTACCAGGCATACCAGCTCCCGCTTGATTTATTGTTACTAATACCAATTTAAAAAAGTCTTGCTACAATCCTCAATCTTATACCAATTATTAACAGTCGAAGCGGACGGTAAGGACACGGCAATGCCGTGTCCGTACAGATGCTCGCGTACAATTTATGTGTCACGTTACTTTTAATAATTGGTAGAACTTATTTATTCCTTCCTCCTTCTTCCCTCTTCCTTCTTCCTTCTTCCTTCTTCCTTCTTCCCTCTTCTAATGACTCTAAAAGCAGTTTTATTTGATTTTAATGGTGTGATTGTTAATGACGAGCCGATTCACGAGAAAATAATCGATCGATTGATGCTGGATGAAAATCTCCAGCTCAAACGTGGGGAGGTTCGAGAAGTTTGTTTGGGAAGGAGCAATCGCGCTTGCATTACCGCACTGCTCGAGCGCCGGGGACGATTTTTGACAGAAACATACCTCGCTCGGCTGCTGCTGCGCAAGGCCGAAGCTTACAAAGTTCAAATAAATACTTTGGAGAAACTGCCGATTTATCCCGGTTTGACAGAATTTATTGCCAAAATTCGGGCCGCCGGACTGAAAATGGCCGTAGTTAGTGGGGCAATGCGATCGGATATAGAATTGGTGTTAGATCGGGCCGGTTTGGCAGCAAACTTTGAGTTAATTGTCGCAGGCGACGACTTGAAGGCGAGCAAACCAGCACCCGACGGCTATCTATTGGCTGTGGAACTTCTCAACCAGAAATATCCCGAATTTAACCTGCAACCGATCGAGTGTTTGGCGATAGAAGATACTTTTGCAGGGATTGAAGCGGCGAAAAAAGCGGGGATTCAGGTAGCGGGGGTGACTCACACTTACCCATTTCACATGATCCAGCGCCAAGCTAATTGGACGGTGGACTATTTTGCTGATTTAGAGTTGGACAGAGTGGCGGAACTTTGCTCGATCGCCCCCACTGAGCCGGCTGCGCAAAACACTTGACGTTTTTAGCAGTTACGTGCTAACGTAGGTGACGGTCTGCGAACGTGAGAGCGAGCAAAACTTGTAAGCCTTTTAGATTCGGCAATCCCGCATCTAGAATGCTAAATTAAAACTCAATCAGGGGAATTAGCTCAGTTGGTAGAGCGCTGCGATCGCACCGCAGAGGCCAGCGGTTCGAGTCCGCTATTCTCCATAAATCAGGGGCATTTCTACAAGTGACGATCGCACTTCGCTTTGAGCTCAAAGCGAAGTGCGATCGTCACCTGCTTTGATACAAGCCTATGTTGGGCGATGATCGACCCGGTTGGTGCCTAAGTTCTAGCATCAATAACCTGTTGAGAGCGAGCAACCGGGTTTCTATGTTGTGCGATCGACCCGGTTTCTGACTAACTCGTAGCATCAATAAGATAATTTATGTAAAGAAACCCGCTTTCTAATGTCACACTAATTGCTGAAAAGACGTATTTTGGTGTCTAAACCCGGTTTCAGAACAGAATGGAACGGTATGCCCGTGCACCAAACCCTTATTTCATCAGTGAAGCTCAAATCTAAAATCTTACATCTAACATGGTATCAGCCGGGTTTCTGTCGCAGTTGCCATCAATCCCCACAAAGCATTCATTTTGTAAAAAACAATAAGTTTTGTAGCTAAACATACAACAGTCTTATGAGCCTAGTCTTAATATCAAGTCGCTATGTGTTATTATTCTCAATCATCTGACTCATCTATTCAAGAGTAACCAGAAAAAATGGCAAAGCGATTCGATCGGCGGAAATTTCTTTTATACGGTTCTGCTACCCTAACATCAAGTTTATTTCTCAAAGCTTGTAGAACTCCCACTCCAACCGCAACTCCAGCCACTTCTCCCACATCAACAGGAACTACACCAGCAGCAGGCAGTGGAAACACGATCAAAGTAGGAATTTTGCATTCCTTGAGCGGCACCATGTCAATCAGTGAAAAAAGCGTTGTCGATGCCGAACAATTAGCGATCGAAGAAATTAATAAAGCTGGCGGTGTCCTAGGAAAACAAATCGAAACAGTAGTAGAAGATGGCAACTCAGACTGGCCGACTTTTGCCGAAAAAGCCAAAAAATTGATCGACCAAGATAAAGTTGTCACCGTCTTCGGATGCTGGACATCCGCCAGCCGCAAAGCAGTATTGCCAGTATTTGAAGAAAAAAATCATATGCTCTGGTATCCCGTACAATACGAGGGTCAAGAGTGTTCCAAGAACATCTTTTATACTGGGGCAGCGCCGAACCAGCAAATCGAACCAGCAGTTGACTGGCTGCTAGAAAATAAAGGCAAAAAATTCTTCTTAGTCGGGTCTGACTATGTTTTCCCCCGCACGGCAAATACCATTATCAAGGCACAGCTAGCAGCCAAAGGTGGCGAATTAGTTGGGGAAGATTACATTCCTTTGGGCGGGACAGAAGTCACGCCAATTATTACTAAAATAAAAGCAGCTTTGCCAGACGGGGGCGTCATTTTCAATTCCCTCAACGGCGACAGCAACGTAGCATTTTTCAAACAGTTGCAGGGTGCAGGTTTGGGACCGGACAAATATCCGTCAATGTCTGTCAGTATTGCTGAAGAAGAAGTAAAGGCGATCGGCGTAGAATATCTTAAAGGTCATTACGCCGCCTGGAATTACTTCATGACAGTGGAATCTCCGGCCAATACAAAATTTGTGCAAGCTTTCAAAGCAAAATACGGCAACGATAGAGTGACTAACGACCCGATGGAAGCAGCTTACATCATGGTTTACCTGTGGAAGCAAGCGGTCGAAAAAGCAGGGACAGCCGACGATTTGGAAAAAGTGCGCGCAGCAGCTTTGGGTCAAACCTTTGACGCGCCTGAGGGCAAAGTTACGATGGAAAACAACCACCACATCTCTAAATTTGTGCGCTTGGGCGAAGTGAGAGACGACGGTTTGTTTAACATTGCTTTTGCTACGCCAGAAGCAGTGCAGCCGGTTCCTTGGAATCAGTTTGTCGCTGAAACAAAAGGCTTTTCTTGCGATTGGTCAGACCCCACAAAAGGCGGCAAATTTAAGAGCACATAATTAAGGAAATTTTCAACTCTCTCCGGGTGCGCAACGCGCACCTTTCCCCTTACATAACTGTGTACATATAGCAACCGCCAAGACGGTTAGGACATTCTTAATCGCTGAAACCATTGCTATTACGGCTTCTTCCTTCTTCCTTCTTCCGACTTCCTTCTTCCTTCTTCCTTCTGCTATAAAACGTCGCTCCTGGTGCTTAGGGCGCACCTTCCCCTCATACAAAAACTCGCATCTTTAGGGTGCGCAATGCGTACCTTTACCGGATTTAATAGCTCACATAAAACATCGCTCTGTGCGCTGGTGCCCACCTTACGCTTATACAAAAACTCGCGTTTGTTGGTGGCGCAATGCCCACCTTACCATTACAGAATTGTACCAAATATTCTAGGAAAATAGGAGGATAAAAAGTGGCGATCGGCTTATTAGACGGTTTATTTAATGGCATTAGCATCGGCGCTGTTTTACTAATTGCCGCCCTGGGACTAGCGATTATTTTCGGGCTGATGGGCGTGATTAATATGGCTCATGGCGAGTTGATGATGCTCGGGGCTTATACAACTTTCGTGGTGCAAAATGTCTTCAAAGGTATCGGAGGATTTGCTTTTGAAACCTATATTTTATTTGCGATTCCCCTAGCTTTTTTAGTAGCTGCATTGGTAGGATTAATTCTCGAACGCGGAGTGATTCGCTATCTTTACGGGCGGCCGCTAGAAACTCTGCTGGCCACTTGGGGCGTAAGTTTAATTTTGCAGCAGTTTGTCCGCAGCGTCAGTTGGGTACTGGTAATTGGGATTGCGGTGTTTTGTTTGCTGTTTTTTGGCGGTTTGCGACTGCTGAAGCAGCGCCCGGATTTCGATCGCATTCGCAGCAAAATTATCGCCATAATTTTGCCTTTATCTTTGGGTATTTCCTGGGCGGTGAGTGCCTTTTTAGGGCAAACTTACAAACTCGCAGTAACTAAACCTTGGTTTGGCGCTCAAAACGTGGATGTGACTGCGCCTGCATGGCTGCGCGGCGGCATCCCGCTGGGCAATTTCCAGTTGCCCTACGCCCGACTTTTTATTATTGCGCTGACAGGAATTTGTTTGGCGGGAATTTACCTATTTTTGCAGCGTTCTGTGTGGGGACTTCGCATTCGCGCTGTGACGCAAAATCGCAGCATGAGCGCGTGTTTGGGCATTCCTACGGAACAAGTAGACGCGCTGACTTTTGCTTTGGGTTCGGGGCTGGCAGGTGTCGCTGGGTGCGCGATTAGTTTGATCGGTTCGGTAGGGTCAAATACCGGACAAAATTATATAGTCGATACCTTTATGGTGGTGGTTGTGGGCGGTGTCGGCAAGATTGTGGGGACTGTAGTTGCTGCGATGGCGATCGGCACTGCCAATTACCTGATCGGTTCGGGAACCTTAGCAATAATGTTCGCTCCTGTCAAGCCTTTAGCCGACTTCTTGACATTTTTCGCCACAACCAGCATGGCAAAAGTAATGGTATTCGCCTTAATTATGGCTTTTCTGCAAGTGAAGCCGGGAGGAATTTTCCCGCAAAAAGGGCGGACGGTAGAAAATTAAAAATTACACCTGCGAGGGTAGCGAAAAATGCAGAACAAACATCAAAAAGCCTGGCTAAAAGAAGCGGCAATTGTCAGCGCGATCGCCCTCACATTCATATTGCTGATCCCAGGAATACTCCCCGACGTTCGCCTCAATCAATTAGGGCGATTTTTAGCACTAGCAATTGCAGCCCTCGGCATAGACTTGATTTGGGGATACACGGGTTTGCTGAGTCTCGGACACGGCGTATTTTTTGCGATCGGCGGCTACGCCTTCGCCATGCACCTAAAACTGCAAATTCCCCCAACCGCCAGCATCCAATTGCCCGAATTTATGGGTCTCTACGGCGTCACCGAACTGCCCTGGTTTTGGCAACCATTTTATTCATTTCCCTTCTCAGCAGCAGCAACAGTTCTCATCCCCGCTATTTTGGGCGCACTTTTGGGTTATTTAGTATTCCGAAATCGGATTCGAGGCGTTTACTTTTCAATTCTCACCCAAGCAGCAACCATAGTATTTTTCAACTTCTTTAACGGTCAGCAAAAACTCATTAACGGAACCAACGGACTCACAGACTTTAAAACCTTGTTCGGAGCCACAGTAAATGACCGAAATACTCAATATATTTTCTATATTCTCACCATACTATTTCTAGCAGCAACTTACGCCCTCTGCCGCTGGCTGACCAGCGGGCGCTTCGGCCGCCTGCTAGTAGCAATTCGCGACGACGAAGTGCGCCTGCGTTTCTCAGGTTACAATCCCACAGGATATAAAGTTTTAGTCTTTGCAATTTCCGCCGGTTTAGCCGGGATTGCAGGCGCATTATTTACCGTACAAACCGGAATAATTTCACCAAAAGCAATGGATATTGCCTTTTCAATTGAAATGGTAATCTGGGTCGCAGTCGGAGGTCGCGCCACATTATCAGGAGCAATACTGGGAGCGCTGCTAGTCAACTTTGGCAAGAGTTTCTTGAGCGAACAATTCCCCGAAGTGTGGCTATTTTTCCAAGGTGCGCTATTCCTAATAGTAGTCACAGTGCTGCCCGACGGCTTAGTCGGATGGCTGCAACATCAAGGTTTTGACCAAATCCGCATCCTGTTCAGAAGACCGAGGTACGCCTCTACTTACCCCAGGCTGGAACAAGACCCCGAAGTGCAGCTCGAAAAAGAAGAACTTGAACATTGAGGGCAAAAAGATCGTGTATATATAAGTAGGCGGACATACATAAATGTCACTAGCCAGCGACGAACGAAGCAATCGCAATAGACTTAGGAAAAGCTGGGTTTCTCTCTGAGGAGGCGCAATATATATGTCCACCTACTTATATATCCTTAGCAAACAGCTTCGTTCTTTAACTTGAGGGGAAACATATGGCAGATATTATTGACTACAAAATTTACGGCGACGATTTGCAACTCATCGAAATTGAACTCGACCCCAAAGAAGGCGTCAGGGCTGAAGCTGGAACCATGACATACATGGAAGGCGACATCCAAATGCAAACATCTACAGGCGGCGGCTTATTTCAAGGTTTCAAACGGATGCTGACAGGAGCGGGTTTTTTCATTACCACCTTTGTCAACGCCGGAAATCGCAAAGCCCGCGTCGCTTTTGCTGCCCCCTATCCAGGTAAAGTAATTCCCCTCGATTTAGGTCAACTTGGCGGTAAATTTTTGTGTCAAAAAGACTCATTTCTCTGTGCGGCCAACGGCATTGAAATTGAGGTTGCTTTCACCAAACGGCTCGGTGCCGGTTTCTTTGGCGGAGAAGGTTTTATTCTGCAAAAATTGCAGGGTGACGGGCTAGCTTTTGTTCATGCGGGAGGAACAATAGTTGAGAAAAATTTGGGAGCTGGCGAAGTGTTGCGAGTAGACACCGGCTGTTTAGTAGCTTTTGCTCCCACAGTAGACTACGACATTCAATTTGTTGGCGGGTTTAAAAATGCTTTATTTGGAGGTGAAGGCTTGTTTTTGGCAAAGATGACTGGGCCTGGAAAAGTATACGTGCAAAGTTTGCCACTCTCGAAGTTAGCTGAACGCATTTTAGCTGCCACTCCACCTCCAATTTCGAGCAGTTCTAGCAGTTTTAGTTTAGAGTAAACGGCCAGCAAAAAGTAGAAAATATGGTGTCACGGCAGGGTAAAAAATCTGGTTAATAAGGAGAAGATTTGCGTTACGCACCTACAAAGGGTATCGGTTGTTGTCCATTACTGAGTTAATTACTAATTATGAATGGAAAAGTATTAGAAATAGAAAACTTGACTGTTAGTTTTGATGGTTTTAAAGCTATCAACGGTTTAAATTTCAGCATGGATGCGGGCGAACTGCGAGTTATCATTGGCCCCAACGGTGCGGGGAAAACAACTTTTCTCGATTCGATTACCGGGAAGGTGCAGCCAACAGAGGGCAGGGTGTTATTTAAGGGACAAAATTTGCGCAAGTTGTCGGAAGATAGGATTTCGCGCTTGGGAATTGGCCGCAAGTTTCAGACGCCGCGAGTTTACTTAAATTTAACGCCACGCGAAAATTTGGAATTGTCTTGCAGCAGCC
Organism: Microcoleus sp. S28C3; assembly: GCF_036700785.1. Classification (NCBI taxonomy): domain Bacteria; kingdom Bacillati; phylum Cyanobacteriota; class Cyanophyceae; order Oscillatoriales; family Microcoleaceae; genus Microcoleus; species Microcoleus sp. S28C3. The sequence continues at coordinate 49,354 of NZ_JAUBPO010000053.1, forward strand.
CTAAAAATGTTTTTTCGACTTTGTTCAAGCCTGCTTCTACTGCTGAAAAACGCACGGTTGCCGGTTTGTTAGAAACAATTGGTTTAGTTGCTAAAGCTGATGTTTCGGCTGGTTTGCTTTCTCACGGGGAAAAGCAATGGTTGGAAATTGGAATGTTGGTGGCTCAATCTCCTGATTTGTTGTTGGTAGATGAACCTGTGGCGGGTTTGACGGATGAGGAAACGGTGTTAACTGGAGATTTGCTGATTTCGCTGGCCGAAAGTCATTCGGTGTTGGTAATTGAACATGATATGGAGTTTGTGCGGCAAATTGCGCAGCAGGTGACGGTGTTGCATCAGGGTGCGGTTTTGTGCGAGGGGACTATGGATGAGGTGCAAAATGACGATCGGGTAATTGAGGTATATTTGGGAAAACCGGAAGAGTAAGAGGAAGGAAGTTCGGCAACGGATTGTGTAACGGATGTAACGGATGTCAGGAAGAAGGAAGTTCGGCAACGGATTGTGTAACGGATGTAACGGATATCAGGAAGAAGGAAGAAGGAAGAAGTTATTTGGTAGTTGCTACCAATTCTCATGCCCCATTACCAATTTAAAACTATGCTGCAAGTCTCTAATTTGAATGTTTATTACGGCGAAAGTCACATTTTGCGCGATGTCGATTTAAGCGTCATGGCAGGGCAAATGGTTTGCTTGATCGGTCGCAATGGTGTGGGCAAAACTACTATGCTAAAAACGATTATGGGGTTGCTGCAACCGCGCGGCGGCACTATTGCTTTTGGCGGCGAATCTATTGCTTCTAAGTTGACTCACCAGCGGGCGAAAATGGGCATTGGTTACGTGCCTCAAGGACGCGAAATTATTCCCCGTTTGACGGTAAAAGAAAATCTCTTGTTAGGTTTGGAAGCGAAACCAACCAAAAGCAAAAATCCTGAAGTTCCTGATGAAATTTTTGATTTATTTCCTGTTTTGAAAACTATGCTCGATCGTCTGGGAGGTGATTTGAGCGGGGGACAGCAGCAGCAGTTAGCTATTGCTAGAGCTTTGATGGGAGAGCCGAAATTGCTGGTTTTGGATGAACCGACGGAAGGGATTCAACCGTCTATTATTTTAGATATAGAAGCTGCGGTACGCCGCGTAGTTGCGACTAGGGGAATTTCTGTTTTGTTGGTGGAGCAACATTTGCATTTTGTGCGGCAGGCTGACTGGTATTATGCTATGCAAAAAGGCGGAATTGTGGCTTCTGGAAGCACTAGCGAATTAAGCGATGAGGTGATTCAGAGGTTTTTGGCTGTTTGATTCAGAAGGAAGACGGAAGAAGGAAGACGGAAGAAGGAAGACGGAAGAGGGAAACTGGAAACGAGGAAACGAGGAAACGAGGAAACGAGGCAGAGCCTCTAGATATTGATTCCCAGGCAGAGCCTGGGAACAAGGAGGCAGAGCCTGGGAACAAGGGATTCAGTCCGCGCACCATCCGCACTTTGTTTGATAAGAAGCGATTTCAATCGCCCAGGAAATGAGGCTATTACTGATTTTTCCGGCCGTCGGGCATTGTGGTTCCGGCCATACTTGCTCGATCGATACTAGCGCCATCTATATTAGCATTGCGGAGGTTGGCATCGGAAAGATTGGCATCCCTCAAGTCGGAAAATCGCAGGTCTGCACCGTCTAAATTTGTCTTTGTCAAGTTAGCTTTTCTGAGGTTAGCGTTGCTGATTCTCGCTCCCACTAATTCGGCTCCGCTTAAGTTTGTGCGAGCTAGATTGGTGTTGACAAAATCTGATATCTCGAAGCGACTACCGCTGAGGTTGGCATCTGATAAATCTGCTCCTGTAAGGATGGGATTTTTTAAGTTAATGTTAACTAATTTTACGGCTCGGAGGTCGCAGCGGGAGCAGCTTTGAGTTAGCAGCAGGGTTTCGACGTTGGCGTTGATTAGGTCGATTTGTTGCTGGGAGAAATTTTCGGCAAATTCTGGGGAGACGTAGCCGAGCTTTTTGGGGTCGTCTGCTTTTGGTTGGGGTGTTTGGATTGGGGGTGTTTGGATTTGTTGGGGTGTTTGGATGGGTTGGGGTGTTTGTGGTTGGGGTGTTGGGATTGGTTGGGGTGTTGGGATGGGTTGGGGTGTTTGGATGGGTTGGGGTGTTGGGATTTGTTGGGGTGTTTCTATTTGCCCGATCGCACTTAGTTGTAGCCCCACCTTCGGCAATTCAACAGTTGCTGCAAGAATTAGCAGGGCGATCGACATTATTGTGAGTTTTTTCATAAATAAATAACTTTTGGCTAAAATACGATTTATATTGTATAGTACCTGGAAAAGTGAACACCCTACATTTCGCTAAATAAATCCACATTCAGATAAAAAACTTCGGAACCGTCAGGTGCGCGAATTAACTTTTCTATTACCGGAGGCAGTTGCTGTTGACGGTACAATTGGGGAATCTCGCAGAAGCTTTCTTGGGAAATTTCCAAAATTTTTGGCATATCAGGAATGGGAATCCCCAACAGAGCGTTCTTATTTAAAATGCAAACAATTAGGTAGTTCGAGTCCTGTCTAGAGCCGTCACTGGGAAATATTTTAGATAAATTAATCAGCGTAATCAGTTCTTCTTGATGTCGCACTAAACTATTACCGCCCGGTAAAAGACCGTAGGGATTAAAGTTTTTAACAATCCGCTCCACTCGTTCAATAGGAACAGCATAGTAAACATTTCCTAGTTCAAAGGAAACAAATTTTTTAGGAGTAATTCTAACAGTGCCTTGTTTCTGGCTCCGGAAGCGACGATTGTAATTGGCGTGAGTCATTCGATTTTAGATTTTAGATTTTAGATTTTAGATTGAAAAATTATTTGATTGAAGATTGAAGATTGAAGATTATTTGATTTTAGTAGGTGCGTCTGCTGCGTAGCTTCCCTCTATAATTCGCGTACTCAATTACTTTTTGCATAAGTTTTGTTTGAGATTAGGGATTCTTTGAGTGGAGATTTGAGATTTTGGATTAAATTATTGAGTGGTGGAGCAATTTGGGGATGGCTTGTAAAAGTTGGGCCTCGCTGTAAGGTTTGGTGAAGTATTGATTTGCGCCTAATTCCATTGCCATTTGCCGATGTTTTTCGCCGCTGCGGGATGTCAGCATGGCTACGGGAATATTAGCAAACTGCTGGGTCGATCTGATCGATCGCAACAATTCAAATCCATCCATCCGGGGCATTTCAATATCCACGATCGCCAAACTGCAATCAAGACCATTTTGCAACTGTTCCAGGGCATCCACTCCGTCTTTAGCCTGTACCACCCGGTAGCGAGCACGAGTCAGCGTCAGAGACAGCAACTGGCGAATTGTATAGGAATCGTCCACTATCAAAATCAGCGGTGACTGACTCGAACTCGGCGCAATCTCCTGCACTTTACCGGACACAGCGGCGATCGAACTATTTGCCGAAGGTTGACTCACCAAATCGTCCACATCCAGAATATTCACCACGCGCCCGTCCCCCAAAATCGTAGTCCCCAAAACCCCGCGAGGCTTGGATAGAGGTGGCGGCAAAGGTTTAACCACAATTTCCTGCTGGCCGATCAGCCGTTCCACGGCCACCGCCAGCATTCCTTCGGTAGAAGCCAAAACCAGGACGGGAATTTCCTCTAGGGTCAAAGGGTCAGGAGAGGGGGCATCCGGGGCGACGACGCTGTATTCGAGCAAATCTTGCATCCTCACCAAACGAATAAATTCCTCCCGCCACCAAAGCATCGGCTGATTGCCGGCAAGGTGAACTTCCGAGGCTTTAATGTGCAGAATTTCCTCGACTGCATCCAGCGGCACCGCTATTTTATTGTGATCGGTCTTCACCATCAAAGCATCAGTAATCGACAGCAGCAGCGGCAGTTTGATGATAAAACTCGTACCTTTTCCCAGGCGAGAGTCTACCTTCACAGTCCCCCGCACAGTCCGCAAATTTGTTCGCACCACGTCGAGCCCGACTCCCCGCCCCGAAAGGTCGCTGACCCCTTCTGCAGTGCTGAAACCCGGCCAAAACAGAAAATCGTAGAGTTCGGCAATGGAAAATTCTTGAGCTTGTTCCTCCGTCGCCAAACCCTTTGTGACAATTTTACGGCGAATGATTTCCGGGTCAATGCCTCTGCCGTCATCGGCGACAGTAATAATAGTTTGGCCGCCTTGGTGGCGGGCTTCTATTTCAATTTGACCGCTGGCGGGCTTGCCGGTTGCTTGCCGAACTTCGGGCATTTCGATGCCGTGGTCGAAAGCGTTTCTCACTAAGTGTATTAAGGGGTCGCGCAAAGCGTCGAGCAAACTTTCGTCTATTTTGGTATCTCTTCCCACTAGCAGCAGGTTGACATCTTTATCGTATGTGAGGCACATATCCCGGAGCGCTCTGGGCAAGTGATCGACGGCGCGGCTGAAATTCACGACTCGCAACTGCATGACGCGGCTGCGCAGTTGGTCGGTTATGCGGCGCAGTTGGTCCGTACTGCGCTCGAATTTCATGGCTAAGGTGTCTAATTTGGTGGCGGATTGAGAAATTGCTTGGGCAGTTTCGATGACTTCTGCGGCTGTCGAGTGGAACTCTGTATAACGATCCATCTCTAAGATATCGAAGTGAGCATGGGGTACAGAGGATTTGCCGTTAGCAATCATTGGGAATTCTGTTTCTGCTGCTGCAAGTTTTCCCAATCCAGACGAACCGTTTCCCCCTCTCCAGTCTGCAAAACTCAGCCTGTCGTATTCTTCTCGCAACTGACCGCCGAATTGGTTCAAATCTAGGATACTGCGGCGGATGCGCTTGACTTCGCCGCGCAGTTCGGATTCTTGAAGTTCTAAATTTGTACGGTTGATGACTAATTCTCCGACTAGATTCACCAATTCATTTAAGCGTTCTAAGTCTACGCGGATTGTCGGCCTTTGCGGGTTGGGGGCTGGGGGAGAGGGG
>NZ_JAUBPO010000054.1:0-51221 GCF_036700785.1 Microcoleus sp. S28C3
TGTTGAAGGCTGCTTAATTTTATTACTTTATTTTGGGGGGCGTGTTTCGTCTTATTTGCACCCCCTGAACGCTTACGTTTTTTCGGTGTCAAGAGCGGTTCAATTATTCCAATGCAACCGGATTTGATATGAGTGTTGAATATTGACTCGATTTTACAATTCCGGCGCAGTCAGAAGTGATATTGCGCACAAACAACGATTTCTGCGAAAAATGGGCACTGGCGACCAAAGAAACCGATTTTTTGACCACAAATCTACGCTTTTAGGCAAAACCCGCAGCAATAAACCCCGGTTTCTTATATCCTGTGAGCAAGTCTTAATTAGGTTTGTAGTTAGAAAGTCGTTTTTCTCTCGTCAGCCAAGCGCTGACTATCAACAATCAGTTAAATAATTGATTTACCGGACACAATTTAACTGGGGCGAAAGGATTCGAACCTCTGAATGGCGGGACCAAAACCCGCTGCCTTACCACTTGGCGACGCCCCAACGTCTTAACCTTCACTATCTTAACATTCTAACACAGCAATCTGTCAAGCATTTTGACAATAAAATTTAAAAAATGTTTTTGAAACCGATCGCCTGCAGGTTTATTCTTTGATCTTAGGGGGGCGAGCTACCGGGATTTCAATCCAGAACTCCGCTCCCTGTCCAGGTTCCGAGATACACTTCAAGCTGCCTCCGTGTTTTTCCACCACAATCTGGTAGCTGATAGACAAGCCGAGCCCCGTACCCTTGCCCACAGGTTTAGTGGTAAAGAAAGGGTCAAACAAGTGGCATTTAGCTTTTTCGACCAATCCCGGCCCGCTGTCTTGAATCCGAATCACCACAACTTGACCGATCGACTTTCCTGACTCACCAGCCTCCGAGTCTCGATCCACCAACGCAGTCGAGATTTTGATCGTCTTGGGTGCGGGCTGATTTTCCAAAGAGTCGATCGCATTCCCCAAAATATTCATAAATACTTGGTTGAGCTGTCCGGGATAGCACTCTACCTTCGGGAAGTCGCCGTAGTCTTTAATTACCTCAATTCCCGGTATTAGCTCGTTTGACTTCAAGCGGCTCTGCAAAATCAGCAGCGTGCTGTCAATCCCTTCGTGAATGTCCACCGGCTTCATCTCGGCTTCGTCAAGGCGCGCGAAGTTCCGCAGAGACAGGACTATTTTGCTGATGCGTTCGGTTCCTATCTCTATTGAAGACAGAATTTTCAGCAAATCCGGAACTATGAAATCAACATCGATTTCTTCGTTTTTGTGGAGAATTTCGTGGCAAGGCTCGGGGTAGTGCTTTTGATACAAGTGCAGCAACTCCAGCAGATTTTTCATGTACTGCTTGCAATAAGTCAAGTTGCCGTAAATAAAATTAACCGGATTGTTAATTTCGTGGGCGACGCCGGCGACCATTTGACCGAGAGAGGACATTTTTTCGTTTTGGATGAGCTGAGCTTCTTTCTGCTGCAAACTCTGCAATGTTTCCGTCAGTTGGCGGGCTTGAGTTTGAGCGGCTAAGGCGGCCGCCCGGGTTTGGGCGTAAAGTTCGGCTTGGTCGATCGCGATCGCCAGTTGATCCACCACCGCTTGCAGCAATTCCACTTCGCTCGTCGCCCATGAACGGCTGCTGCTGTAATGGTTGCAAACTACAGCACCCATTTGACCGGAGCGAGTCTTGAGCGGCAGCAGCAGGTTAGAAACAATCCCGAGACTGGTCAAAAAAACTCGCGTGGGCGGCTCTATGCAGAGTGCTGTTGCCGCGTCGCCAATCCGGAGCGTTTGGCGGTGGCTAATTTTCTCAGCCAGCAGCGTTACTTGTTCGATCGGGTATTCTGTGAGGCGCTCTTTGAGTTCGGGATTTGCCGCCTCGTGGGTGATCGCAAAGCTTGGCTCCCCGTCTCGCGAGATTGAATACCACAAAAAGTAGCACTGGTCAACCTGCAACAAGCTGCGAATTTCGTGGACAGCCGTATCTAAAATTTTGTCGAGGTCGAGGGAATTCCGCATCTGGCTGGCGAGGCCGAACAGCAGGCCTTCGCGGCGGCTCAACAATTCTTCTCGGGCGGTGACGCGATCGATCTCCACGGCAATGGCGTTAGCCACGCAGCCCAGAACTTCTAGCGCTCCGTCGCTTGCCAAAGCGCTACTGCACAGAACCATCACTCCCACCAGCCGCTCTTCGACAATCAGCGGATAGGCAATGGCGCAGAGAGACGGGTTCGACAGTAGGCACACAGGAGCCGTTTGGAGTTTTCCCGGTTCTGCTCGCACCCAATATTCTCTTTCCCCTGCCCACTCTTCGCTGCTGAGTCCTGAATTAGCCTGCAATTCTAACCGCTCTGTCTGCGGGTTGAACGTCCAGATGCTCGCCGCTGTGGCGTCGAGGTACTCTACCATTGCCTCGGTGCAGCGGTTGAGGATGGCCGATAGTTTCCCGCCTTGTCCGAGGGCTGCACCTACTTTAGCTTGCAGGGCTCCCAAGCGCGATGGATCTTGTAGCGAGGCTGCCCTTAGTTTGCCCTGGGAGGTGTCCCGGGATCGGGCAACGATTTCTCGGATTTTTTTGGTATCAGGATAGCGCCCGATGCCTGCTGAAGTTTCCCACAAATATTGAGATTTGCCGGTTCTTCCGAACGTCGGGAGCTTTTTTGTTCGGTATATTCTGGTGCCGCTCTGTGGCGTCTGTACCGCACAAAACCTGGATCGGTTCGAGCCACGACGAACTAACTGCGAGATTTGCTGGCTCTCAGAGGTGATATCTTCTACTTCTGGCAACTGTTTCTGAGCTTTGACTAATTGCCAGCGCAGCTCCACCAAACTCGCAACTTGCCGAATCAAAGCTTCCATAGCTTCTATGGTTTCTTTTGTCAAGTCTCTCGGCACGGAGTCCATGACGGATAGCACTCCCAGCATCTGCCCATCTGAGGTTACGACTGGGATTCCGGCGTAAAATTTCACGAAGGGGTAGGAAACGGTCAGCGGATGCTCGGCAAATCCCACATCTGTGGAAGCGTCTCGGACAATGGCGGCGGGCGGTTCCATAAAGGAATTTGCAGGGGGTTCGATCGCAGATTCGGGAGCAACTGGCGGTTTTTGCAGGGGAATTGCCCGGTCAAATTCCGAGTTTGAGCCGACGGCGAACTCTTCGGGAGTGCGTTCTAGCGCGCGAGCGCAAAAATTCAGGTAACTATCGGCCAAAGTTCGATCGAAACCTAACTGCGACTTCAACCAGTGGCGGTTACCGTCAATCAAGCTCAAGAAAGCAATAGGAGTTCGGCTGATATGAGCTGCCAAACCGACCAAATTGTCCAAGCAAACCTCTGGATCAGAGCCAAGAAGCTGATACAAGTCGATGTTATGGAGCTTGAACACTTTTTTTACCAAGAGGCAAGGTGCTTTTATCATTTGTAACTGCCCGTCTAGTTGGTGGCAACCGCCCTTCTCAATACTTCCCTTAAAAAACAAGCTATGAATTTTGTGCTGGGAGAATGTGGGCGCAAGTCCCGCGCAGGCTGCTTGCGCCGAACTCAGACTAACCTCTTGACTGACAGGGAAACTTTGGAATTATGGGAGTTAGATCACCCCAGATCTAAGACTGTATAAATTATACTTCCAGTGAAATCTGCTTTTGAATACCTCCGGCTCTCTAAATCTAAAAGCCTCTGTTGGGAGGAAGCAGCTTTCCAAAATATATGGCGATTGCTTATCTAGAATTTTTTAATCAGTTTAATTGTATCTTAACAGACTTGTCTAATTGTAGGTAGGTGCCTTGCTGGTAGATTTAAATCATTGGCTTGTGCCACAATACCAATGTCTTTTACCGAGCTGTGCCGCAGCCTGCTGTTCAACTACACTTAGGAGATGAACTACAAAAGATTGCTAATATGTTAAAATTTGTAACAATAGTTGGTCAAACTCGACCGTCTAGGGTTTATGGGCTGGGATGCACATTTTGCAAATGTTGTAATCCCCGATCGACCACTCTCCCAATCCCTTTTTTCGAGTTTTAGGTAAAAAAAACAGGGGTAAGGTTTCTACTAACGCTCCAACGGGGTTGGGAATTATTACCCAGAGGCAACTCTCAAAAAATGACGGGGGAATTATGTTTTGTATTTTCAAGAACTATAAATAAACAGGGAGAAAAATATGTGTGCAAGTAATAGTCAAGTACCAACTATTTTGGCAGTTGATGATAGTGTCGTGATGCAAGGACTTGTTAAACAGGCTTTAAGCAAAGAGTTTCGAGTTCTCGTAACCGACAATGCAGTGGATGCTTTATCAACAATTTATCACGAACAAATTTCGGTTTTGTTGCTCGATGTTTCGATGCCTGGGATTGACGGGTTGGAACTCTGCCGCACAGTGCGCAGCTTGCCTCAGTTTCAGAATTTGCCGATCGTAATGCTGACAGCGCGAGATGGAGCCTTTGATAAGGTACAGGGGCGTTTGGCGGGAGCAACCGAGTATTTAACTAAGCCGTTTGATGCTGATAAATTGCGCGAGGTAATTGGTAAGTTTATCAAAATCAAATAATCAGACTTAGAAAAAAAAATTCAGTTTTGAGTAATTAATGAACTAAAAAGTTGCGATCGTCCTTTATAACCCCGGCTTCTTTAACCCGTCGGGGGGCGGGTTATTCTGCACTATTTGGGGGGTTAGTCCTAAATTTTTAATTTTGTCAGGAGTAGAGGAGCGATCGCGCTGACAGGTAGAATATATTGGGCCGCACAGAGGGCGATCGCTTCTTTCGGCATTCCGAAAACAACGCAACTAGCTTCATCTTGAGCAATTGTCAAGCCGCCGAGTTGGGCGATCGCCAACATTCCCTCAGCACCATCTCTACCCATTCCTGTCAGCAAAACTCCCGCCGCAGCCCGACCGTAAACTTTAGCAACTGACTTAAATGTTACCGTTATTGAGGGGCAGTGTCCCGCGACTTGCTCAGCTTGAGAATAAATAAATCGCCCTTGAGAATCCAATTCTAAATGACGTTTTTCTGGCGGAAAGTAAACAATACCAGCTTGCGGTAATTCCCCCAAACCCGCTATTTTTACCGGCAGTTTAGATTCACAAGCCAGCCAATCAACTAATCCTTTCAAAAAACCTTCACTGATGTGCTGAACGCAAATTACAGGCACTGGAAAATTAGCCGGAAGCTTAGAAATAATAGCGTACAGTGCTTGAGGTCCCCCTGTAGAAGCCCCTATAGCCAAGACTTTTATAGTTTGAGATTTAACATTTTCTTTGGAAAATTTGTAATTAGAAACTGCTACTTGGTTAATTTTTACAATTTTGTTATTATCTTCTTTTTGCACCATTCTTTGATGCCGTGTAAATACTTTAACTCCTGAGAGTATTTTAATTTTAGCTATTAATTGATTGGCCATGCGAGCGTAATCTGATACCGACCCGCCAATCGGTTTCGGAAAAACATCCAATGCACCAGCATTTAACACTTGAAATACATTTTGAGTATCATCCGCTTGCACTGAAGCACTAATTACTAAAATTGGTAGCGGATATTTCTTCATTACTTCTTTCGTGAATTCTAACCCGTTCATTGGTGCCATGTTCAAATCAGTACAAATTACTTCTGGGTGAAGTTTAGGTATTAATTCCAGTGCTTTTAATCCGTTGGAAGCGGTTCCTACAACTTGGATTTCGGGCGAGGAATCAAAAATTCGTTTGAGGACGATCGTCACTACTGGAGAATCTTCAACTAACAATAATTTAATGGGCGATAACATCAGTTTATTGGTAAATTGGGAAGGGGAAATTGGGAATGGTAAATTGGGCTTCGATGCACTGGGAATTGTGCACTGGAGACTGAGCATTGGGCATTGCTAATGGGTAGTCAATAACAAATGGCTAATAACTAATGACTAATGACTACTGACTAATGACTAATGGTTAAACTAACCTTTTTAGTGTCTCTACCAGCACATCTTGATTAAACGTACCTTTAGGAATATAAGCATTTGCCCCGGCATCAGCCCCTCTTTTTCTATCTTCATCCGACGCCAAAGATGTTACTAAAATTATCGGCAACTCACTGTATTCTTTTTGCTCTCGAATCTTAACAGTCAGCGCCAAACCGTCTAAATTTGGCATTTGCACGTCAGAAATCACTGCATCAAAGTAGCGAGTTTTTAATTTATGGAAAGCATCCAATCCGTCTACCGCTGTCACAACTTCGTAACCCGCGCCTTCCAGGATGCGCTTTTCTTGAGTGCGGGTAGCGATCGAGTCTTCTGCTAAAAGTATAACTTGTTTTCGGCTGACCGTCTCAATGGGCGATCGCCCACCAGAAACCCCACGCGGCGAAACTTGCTGGCGTACAGATTTTATCAAATCGTGGGGATTGAGTATCATACAAACTTCCCCCGTCCCGAGAATCGTTGCACCAGAAACATTTCGCACCCGTTTCAGCAATTGACTTTGAGGTTTAATCACCACATCCTGTGCCTCAATCAAAGCATCTATAAATAATCCCAATCTTTCCTCCCCAACTTTCAGAACAATACAAGACATTTTCGGAGAATTTGAATTCAGGGATTCTCCCTCTACTTTTCTGTTGATATCTCTACCGCTTTCCTGTGTCCACTCCCGATTTTTAGGAAGCCATGCTCTCTTGTTTAATTCTAGTATATCTGCCAAATAAGCAACTGATACGGGCTGACCATTGGCAAGTATAGTTGCCTTACCTTCCAGGGTAAAAACATCAGAATAAGCAACCATTTTTGCCGTTTCCACAAACTCAATTGGCAGCCCGCAAGCAAGATTTTCAACCGCAACAATTAATATATTAGCAGTAGCTATAGACGTGCTGAGTAGGAGCCGTAAGCTGCATCCTTTTCCTGATACAGATTCAACTTGAATGCTGCCTTTTAGTGCTTCAACATTAGTCTTAACTACATCTAAACCCACTCCCCGACCCGAGATTTCAGTAACAAATGTTCTGGTGGAAAAACCCGGAGAAAAAATCAGGGATTGAATTTGGCTTTCTGTCATGATGGCAAGTGCTTCCGGCGTGCAGATGTTGCGTTTGAGAGCAGTTTGTTTAATGCGATCGAGATTCAGACCCTGGCCATCATCAGCAACTTCAATGATAATATTACTAGCAGTATGGTAGCCTTTAATTCGGAGAGTTCCGGCGGGAGGTTTGCCGAGCTTTTCGCGTCCAGCGGCAGTCTCGATGCCGTGGTCGATCGCATTCCGAATCATGTGCATCAAAGGGTCTTTCATTTCTTCTAAAATGCGTTTATCAACTAAAATTTCTCCACCTTCGATGACTAATTCAACTTCTTTTCCTTCCCGCTTCGCCAAGTCTCTAACCGCTCGAGGAAATAGATTAAAAATAGTAGACAAAGGCAGCAGTCTGAGAGTGCGAATTCCTGAGCCTAATTCCTCAGCAATTAATTCGAGTCTGGCAGTATCTTCATCAACTCGATTGTTCAAATGATTTACTAAATCTCCCAGACATTCTAAATGCTCTTCAGTCCGCTGGCAATAACTATGTAACTGCATAACGACCGCGTTTTGTTGAAACCCAGTTTCCTCAGCTTCTATCTGATTAAGAGCCAACCGATTTTTTAAAGCTTCTCTGCTCCAATCTTCCCACAAAGCGGTCAGCTTTCCGAGAGCAGCAAGTCGGTGTACTAGCCGAGTTTTGGTAACAGTAAGTTCCCCTGCTTGAGTCATTAAATCGTCTAGATTTTGGGTAGCAACGCGAATTGTTTCGATGCGGTAAGACGAACTAAAGGAACCGTTAACAGTGGGTTGAGAAGCCGATGGAGAAGCCGATGCAGCAGCGAGCCCAGAAGCGGCAGGCAAGTTTTGAGCTTGCTGCAGCAATTCTTGCTCGGATGGTAGCGTCAACAAAGAGAAATTATTATATAAATCAGTCGCAAAAGAAGTTTCACTGTTTGTTTGTGGTGGCGGCGTTTCCAAATCAGTAAATTGCATTTTTACTAATTCTTGTTCCGGTACTTGTGAAGATGCTGGCTCTGCTGTCGGGGGGACTAACTGGGGCTTGTTAGAAGCACCCATCATGCTAGCGAGCACGTAAAATGTATTGACGCCGGAATCTTGGCCCGTGACGGCTTCGTTAACGAGTTTGCGCATGGCGTCTAAACCTTGCGAAAGTCGATCGCTAATATCTAGATTTAGTTGAGTTTCTCCCCGCTTGACACCTCCCAAAATATGCTCTATTTGATGAGCTAAAGATGCTACATCTTTTACTCCCAGCATTCCAGCATCGCCTTTAAGAGAATGGGTTTCCCGCAGCAATTCTTCTAACTTAGCTGTGTCCCTCGGGTGTTGTTCCAAGTACAGCAATCCATCGTCTAGTTTCTGCAAGTGTTCTTGACTAGCGATTTTAAATACATCTCGGAGTTCTTCATCTTCAATCATATATATCTTTCGGTAATGGGTCATTGCTAATTGATAAGTGGTAATCGATAATCTAGAAGTGGTAATCGGTAATTGGTAATTATTTTTTCTATCCGTTACATTTTTTGTCGAACATCTTCCAAAATCTGACTAAACTACTGCTTTTAAATTTTGGGCTGCTTGGTTGAGTTGAGAAATGCCGAGTTTGACTTGAGAAATTCCGGTGGCAGTTTCCTGAGCAGCGAGGTTAAGAGAGTTGACAACTTCAACTACATCCTCAATGGCGATCGCCTGGTTTATTGCTGTACAAGAAATTTGTTTGCTGTTCAAAACAATGCGCTCAATCGATTCTGCCACCCCAGCAAATGCGTCAGCAGTTTTTCTGGCAATTCTTACTCCATTTGCTACAGTTTTTGTGCCATTATCCATCACCGTTTCTGTTGAAATAATCGCTTTTTGGATGTCTGCAACTAAAGCATTAATCTTGCTAGCAGATTCCTTGCTCCGATCGGCTAATTTGCGAATCTCGCTGGCAACAACAGCAAATCCTTTGCCGCTTTCACCTGCTCTCACTGCTTCGACAGCAGCGTTGAGGGCAAGCATATTTGTTTGGTTTGCTAAATCGCTGACTAAACTGGAGATATTGCCAATGCGATCGGTTTGCTCGCTTAAACGCAAAATTTGCTTTTGAATTGCTCCTACCGTTTCTGTCAAAGTTGCCATTTCTTTCAAGGTATTGTCTACAGCTTGACTGCCTCCTGCTGTGAGTTTAAGGGCCTGTGAGGCCCCGAAAGCAGCCGCTTCGGCTTGTGAGGCACAAGCTTTGCTTGATTCCCCCAATTCATCCATTGTAGTAGCAGTTCGATGGACAGCATATAGTTGTTGGCTGGCGATGCGTTCCTGCTGTTCCACTATGACACCAATTTGCGAGGAAGAAGAGGCGATCGCCCGCACAATTTCATTAACCGAGCCAGTAGTTCGACTAGCTAAAAAAGTCGCGATAACGCTAACAATAGCAGCCGTCATTCCAACTCCAGCAATCAGAGCATACAGCATATCTTCTTGGGGAGCAAATACATTTTTTGTATCGTTGGCAATAATCACGCTCCAACCCAATTCGGGCATATTTTTTAAATTTTCAATAGGAGCATAAGTAATCAGTTGCTTAGCTCCATCAATGCGATCGATATCGATCGCACTGTTAATTTTTTTTTCGGCTTGCAATTTTGCAAAAACATTAAATACTGACCGTGCATCTCTGCTCACATCATCAGTTTCTGTTGCTGAAAAAAACTTGCCATTGCCGTCAATCAAATGGTATTCCTCTTTTTGAAATCCCTCCGAGTATCTGATTAATTTATCTTTGTTTTCGTAAAAACCCTGGTCTAAATAAGTTGTAGGCGTGCGAGTTCTGATGACGGCGATAGTGTTTCCTGTATTGATATCGACAACTGGCGCCGCTGCAAAAATGGCATATTTGCCATTGATAAATGACTTCCTGGGCTGCACAACAGTAGGACGATTAGTTTTAGTTACTTTTTGAAAATAGTCGCGTTTTCCGAAATCTATAATCGGTTCTCCGCTCGATTGCAAAATAGTATTCCCCTGGAGGTCTGCGACTGCAATACTGTCGTAGCCTTCCCCTCCATTTATATATTTATCTAACAGAGCTTGTTTTTGAATGGTTGATGTTTTTTTGCTAACTCTGGGGTCGTTCAGTATAGCTAAATTAGCTAGTTCATTAACGTCTAGGTAGCGTTCAAAAAGAAAGTTGCTGACTTCATTTGCTGTAGCGATCGCCCGTAATTCTTGGTACTTAATGACGTAGTTAGTCATGTTCTCGTTGGCAAATAAATAAGTCATGGCTCCTGTCAATAGAACTGGGATTGTACTGAGGGCGATCGCAAAAACAATTGCTTTAATTCTTAAAGACCACTTGTTAATTTTTTTGATCATAACTTCATAACTGATAACTTATACGATTTGAAATTTGAGATTTGAGATTTGAGATTTGAGATTTGAAATTTGGAAATGACTAATGAGTATCGGGGCTGGGAGCTTGCCTGCTGCTGCATTTTTGTGGCAAACTATCATAACTGATAACTATTCTAAACAACTGCTTTTAAATCTAAAGCAGCTTCATTCAATTTTTGAGTGCCGACTTTAGTTTGAGCGATACCGCAAGCCGTTTGTGCCGCTCCTTGGTTGAGAGAGTTCATCGCTTCCACCACTTGTTCGATCGCGAGCGCTTGCTGTTTGGCATTCAGCGAAACTTGCTGAGAACTCAAAACCACGTTGTTAATTGCATTAGCCACTCCGGCAAATGCCGCAGTGGTTTCTGATGCAATCTTCACCCCAGCTTCCACAGTTTTAGTACCTTCATCTGTCACCATTACTGTTAAGTTAATCGCTTTCTGAATATCAGCAACTAACAGATTAATTTGCGTGGCAGATTTTTTACTGCGCTCGGCAAGTTTCCGAATTTCTGATGCCACAACGCCGAACCCTTTGCCGTGCTCGCCCGCCCGTACAGCTTCCACCGCAGCATTTAGCGCTAACATATTAGTTTGATTTGCCAAATCGCTAACTAAAGTTGAGATATTGCCAATGCGATCGGCTTGCTCGCTCAACTGCATAATTTGCCCTTGCATATCCTGCACTTTAGTTTTCAGTGTTGCCATTGCTTTTAAAGTTTCTTCGACAGCTTTTGTACCTATGCCAGCTAAACTTAAAGCTTGCATTGCTTGAGATTCGGCAGTTTCTATCTGCTGTGAAGTCGCTCTAGAAGATGCGCCCAATTCGTCCATCGTCGTAGTAGTTTGATTGACTGAAGCTGCTTGCTGGCTTGCCATGCGTTCCTGTTCTTCAACTGTTGCTGCAATCTCAGTGGAAGAACTGGCGATCGAACTAATTGCGCGATCTATAGTTCCAACAATTTGTGACGAAATCAGCCAAGCTAGACCCGTACCAAACAGCACTAACAGCACCGAACCAACCACCAGCGTCGATACCAAAAAGTTTAAAGCTTCCTTAGTCATTTGCGTTTTTTGCTTAACCAGATTGAATTCTCTTTCCCGAAATTCCCGGTTCACTTTCAAAAAGTTATTCACAAAATTTGTGTACTTGCCTGTATTAAATACAGCGGTGGCTTTCGCTGTCTGATTTTGCTCCAATAAGCGAACAATGTCTTTGTTAGAACCCTCATAATATTGGTTGACTAGCTCTCGCATCCTGTGCAAACGCATTCTCTGTTTTCGATCTTTAACGGTCGGCTCTACATTATTCGCCGACTGCCGAGCCAACTCTGCACCTGCGCGAAAATCAGTTAAAAACTCCTGATTTTTATTATTAATTAAATACCCGCGTAGCCCCCGTACCATTTGCTCAGCACCTAGGGATATATTAGTTGTTTCTCCGACTACCTGCTGTACCCTTTCCGTTTCTTGGAAAGTTTTAAACACCTGATTTATAGTAGAAATAACTACTACGGGAAACCCTAAGTATATAGCTGCTGGTGCTAGATATCCGAGCAGCACCTTGTTTCTAATTTTTAAATTGTTTATTTTAGCAAACATCTTTTTTTCCTGAAATTAAGATAGCATTTCCCTTAGTAAGGTTGTGACGATGCGATAGTGGTTGGGAGTCCCGCGTTGGCAAAAAAAATTAATCGGCGATTTCTAGGATCGAGGCCGTACAGTGACATTAGAAAATAGTATCATAGCTCTGTTCTATTACCCTGTTTTCTTTAGCTTTGGGGTGCGTGGACATCGTTTGTGCAGGCGCGACCCTGATTCGCGGGTAAAATCATGTCCGTCTAAATACTTGTCGGCAGCGCAGCGGTTGCAATAACAGAGAAAAACAGTCTCAGATAAGAGCTATTGCTTCACTTCACTGCGTTGCGTTTCGCTACGCGACATCAAACGCAATGACAGATTGTAAGTAATTTGTCGGCTGTGATATAAAATATTGTTTTAAACTGATATTTTGCACCATTTTGAGCAAAGCCTAACATGGTATAACATTGGTTCTCTGGGCGGAAGTTTAAAAACGGATTTAGGATAAGATTTTTTTTCAAACCTCCTCATCAACAACAACTCCCCCTTTTGTCAGCAGTTTACGCAAGTTGAGAACAGCGATAATTTTTTCTTCATAAAAAGCAGTCCCCCGAAGATATTCGCGGTTAGCCGAATTTAGTGCAGCGGGAATAGTCGCAAGCTCTGCCACATTCAAATATATAATATCTAAGATTTCGTCAACAGCTATACCAACGACCAAATCTTCAATTTCAACAACGATCGCCTTAGATAGGGATTTTGTATCCGCCGACATATTTAAAACATTCCGCATATCCACTAGCGTCAGAATCTCGCCGCGCAAATTCATATTTCCAATAATGCGATCGGGAGTACAAGGAACCGGAGTTACTTGGTTAATCTGAGTAAATTCGCGCACTACCTTTAGATTAATACCAAAGTATTCGCCGTTCAAAACAACCACAACCAACGACAGATTAATTTCCGCAGAATTTTCGCGATCGCCCAATAGCCTCAAATTGTCAGCTCGCTCTCGAAAAATCGCTTTTTCTTCCGGCGTAGCATTCGGACAAAAAACCTGAGGCTGGCTCAAAACTTTAGGATCTTCCGCTAACAATTTTGGCTCTATTTCTAACGGCAAATTTGTGCCATCTATTTTGCCTGCTGCCGCCCAAGAGCCTGCACCGCTTGCAAAAACTGGCATTTCTGACTCTGTTTTGTCGGGAGAATATCGAATTAAACGATCGAGATTGAGCAGCATGATAATATCGCCTTCACAGCGGGCAAATCCAGCTAAAAAACGATGCGACGCCCCTGCCTTGTCTACCCCGTAAGATAGCTGCGGAGTTATTGCCTCTTGGGGGATATACTTAACTTCGCTAACTTCATTGACAATGATGGCAACTCGAAATCCTTGCCATTCTATGACGATCGCGCTATCTGTCAAACAATATTTTTGCCAGAGATATCCCAAACGGAGATTCAGATCCATCACGGGCAGAATTTCGCCCCTGAGATCGATCGCCCCGACAATATCTTGAGGCGCTTCGGCGATGGGTGTAAACTCCGGCAGAAAGAAAATTTCCCGAACGCAGCCGACTTCTACACCGTACAGCAAACCGTTCTGTTTAAATATAAGATACGGCTTAGTTTCCATATTTTCCCTGAGACTTTATTTACTAGGACTTGCGAAGAAAAAAAACCCGTTTCTACTATTCTATTGGGTTGGGCAGTGAGGCATCTACAAAGAAACCGGGTTTTTAGCTTGTCCCGGCGGGTCACTTTTGTTGGCTGTACAATTTTACCAATTTTTTTTTAACATCCATCAATACTTGACTCGCTGTCATTTTTCCCTCCTGATCGATCGGAGTATCGGGCGGTAGTTTTTTGAGTAGATCGCAAGATGAGTTGTACATTTTAATAGCTATATTTAGGTTACCTTCTTTATGGTATATATTCCCGAGTTCTAAATAAGCTAAAACAAAAAACGGGCAAAGATAAATAGTTTTTTTCAAGAATAATTTAGCTTTTTCCAATTCGCCCTGTTCTTCCGCAATGTGAGCTTGCAAATAATAAGGAAATACTGACATAGCATCTGCTTTGCTAGCTAGCTTGCAGTGTTCGATCGCCGGAGAATACTGACCTAAATTGGCATAAATTTTAGCCAACAAATAATTGGCATCAAAAGTCTGAGATTGCAGAGATAACGCCTGTTTTGCATTGTCAATCGCCTCAGTATAATCTTTATTTTTCAAGCATTTTTGTGCTTCTAAAATTAGCATTAAATAAGTTTTTGGCGAGTTTTTTTCTACAATAGGATGTGAAAATGCCTCATCCTTACGCGCCAAACCTCCCTCCACATAGGGAGTTCCCAGCGTATTTACCAACCCTGTATCTGCTGTTAACAGCGAGCCGATATCCCCAAGATTGCCGTTAGCAAAACTAGCTAGCAGGGTTCGCCTCGGTAGCAACTGACCGCTGTCGCCGTCAACTCCCCCTCCCTTTCCCGATTCCCCAAGCGCCGATTTTGCCTTGGATGCTGATGCAATCCAAGACTCTATTTTACCTGGTTCCTCCCCTAGGACATTCTTGGCTTGATAAACAACCGACTCCGGGAAAACCTTTGGTTGAAAATCGTGCATCACGTGATTGTGAACTTCAGCGTGACCAGTCATTAAATATCCTCCAGGTCTCAGCGTCTTGGCAAACTTTCTCAAGACCTGTGAAATATATCGATCTTCAAAATAAACAAAAACATTTCTGCACAGGATCAAATCCATGTTATTAATATCTGTGTAAATATTAGGAAAATTATTTGTTACTAAATTTACACAGCTAAAGCTAACTAATTTGCGCAAATTCCGGTCGATTTTCCAATCGATTTTCAGCCTCTCGAAATACCGCGTTTGCAGTTCCGGGTCAACCAAGCGAAACGACCAAAGGCTGTAAATTCCTCGCTGCGCTTTTTCTATTACTTCTTGATTGATATCTGTACCTAAAACTAAAATATCCCATTTTTCCCAATCAGGAATTAGCTGTTTTAAAATAAAAACTAAAGAATAAGGTTCTTCACCTGTCGAGCAGCCGGCACTCCAGACTCGCAGTGTTGGCTTAATTCCCAATGTCTCGTGCAATTTTATTTTACGAGCTATCAATTCAGGGAAAATAACTTTTTTCAGCAGCGAAAACTGTCCTTTGTCCCGCATGAAATAACTTTCGTTGGTGGTCAGCAGCAACGCGATTTCTCGCCATTCGCTTTGACTTTCCCGACTCGGATCGGCTAACATTTGATAATACTTCTCGGGAAAGGGTATTTTTACAGCTTTCATCCGAGTCAAAAGTTTTTGAGAGAAAGCCGATCGATCTTGCGGGCGAATTTGTAAACCCGTGTGCGCCGCAATTAATTGAATAAATAAGTTAATTTGTGCATCATTCATATCAACCCTGCTAAATGTGTTGAGATATAATCTGCTATTATCTGGAATTGGTAATGGGGGATTGGCTAGGCATTTGAGCCGATCGCACTCACAAATAAAGATACCTACGCAAATAATATCATGTCCGGTCGATCGACCCCACGATTCGGGTCGGGGCGAGTAGACGCTTAGCTGCTGCCCCTTTTAAAGATCGGGCGCGAACCCTCCCGACAAAAATTATCGTCAATTTAGCGGGCATGATATCAAAGGCAAAAGGTAGAAAACACAAGCCAGGAAAAAATTCGGCCGTTTGCCTTCTACCTTCTGCTTTCAAAGGCACCAATCTCCAACTTTAAGCTGGATAAATGCGCAGGCGGCGGTTGGGTTCTTCCCCAAAACTGTGGGATTTCAGGTGATAGTGTTCCACAAGTTCGTGCTGCATTTTGCGGACGTTGGGAGAACGGGGCAGGAGTTCCACTGGCTGTCCCTTGGGAATGACAATTTGCTCGACTGCCAAGCGGGTTTCTTCGAGAGCTTCGAGCTCGTCAGAAGAACCGCTGCGGGCGAATAAGGCGAGGTCTGCCACTTCCGGGGTGCCCGGGTCATCCATGTCCAGCAGGCGCCGCAAAGCTCTCGCTACGTGGGGAATAGTGCCGGCCTTAATTGTGTGCAGGGGAACTTGGCGAGTTTTGGCCAAGTGCCTCAATTTCGACTGGTTCCGAACGTTCGATCGCAAAGCCAAAACCACGTCAGCACTCTCAATATCCTTCGTCAGCAGCACCGGCAGGTTCAGCGTCGAAATCACCTGTTCGAGTTGGTGGCGAGCTATGCCGTAAGGATAAACGTGGAGGGGCAAATCTTCGCCGTTAGGGCCGACATTATGGGAATAGCGTCCGGGCTTAGGTACCGGCTCGACGGATAGGGATTCTTCGAGCAGTTGCTCGAAATACCGAGTCTCAGAAACCGGCGCGCTTTTAACAGCCAAGTTCTCGCTGGGAGCGGGCATCGGCACCATTTTGCCAGCACTCCGCCACCCAGAGATCGGTGTGACCGGCCGGATTGCCGATACCGCAGCCGGGCCGCTCGAAGCTGTTATCCCTGGAAACCGGGCGGGCGGAGCGGCCGACTCGCGCTCGATAATTACCTCTCCAGTCTCGCTGACGCTTCTGATTTGCTGGTTCGGTTCGCGTCCCCGCAGCAGAGTGTCGATCGAATCTGCAACTCGCTCGTGGATCACCCAGCGCTGGCGTTCCAGCATTTCAACGGCAATTTCAAAAGTGGGCGGTGCTTTGCGCTCCAAAACCGTCTTTTGAGAACCGCGACGCCTTGCTTCGTCATCTCCCAGCGTCACCGCTTGGATGCCCCCAATTAAATCTGCCAGAGTCGGGTTTTTCATCAAGTTTTCGAGCCGGTTCCCGTGGGCGGTACCGACCAACTGCACGCCCCTTTCGGCGATCGTCCGAGCCGCCAAAGCTTCGAGTTCCGTGCCGATTTCATCAATCACGATCACTTCCGGCATATGGTTTTCCACTGCTTCGATCATGACTTGGTGCTGGAGTTCGGGACGGGAAACTTGCATTCTGCGAGCTCTGCCGATCGCCGGGTGCGGGATATCTCCATCTCCGGCGATTTCGTTGGAGGTGTCGATAATTACCACCCGTTTTTCCAAGTCATCGGCGAGCACGCGGGCAATTTCTCGCAGGGCCGTGGTTTTGCCCACTCCGGGGCGGCCGAGCATCAAAATTGACTGACCGGTTTCCACCAAATCGCGGATTATGCCGATCGTCCCAAACACAGCGCGGCCCACCCTCAAAGTCAAGCCGATAATCTCGCCGCTGCGGTTGCGAAGGGCGCTAATTCGGTGCAGGGTTTGCTCGATACCGGCTCGATTGTCGCCGCCGAAGTGGCCGACTCGCTCGATGCAATAGTTGAGGTGTGCCTTGGAAATCGGTGTTTGGGAAAGAGGTTCGGCCAAGGATGGAAAACGAGCTTCTGGTTGGCGGCCCAAATCCATAACAATCTCAATGAGATTGTTGCGCTGCGGGTGCTGCTCTAAAGGCTGCCGGATCTCATCTGGCACGATGTCTAATAATCTGTTGAGGTCGTCTGTAATCTGCATTCGCCTCGATGTGTTCGGTGACGTTTTCAACTTTTTAGTCAGTTGTCAGTTAACAGTTGTCAGTTGCCAGTTGCCAGTTGCCAGTTGTTTTTTACTTGTAACTAATGACTACTGACTAATGACTACTGACTAAAATTCTTTGAGCTGGGAAACTAGAGAACGAGCTAAACTCACGGCCTCCGAGAGAAGTTCTGGGACGGCTTCGAGCTGAGGTAGCCGAGATGTTTGAACTCCGGCTGCTGGCCGCGCGACTGCCACCGGAACCGCACAGGCTCGATCGGTCTGCATTGTTTCTAATTTTTCTAAAATTGGCGACAGCAAAACCCTGGCATAGCTGCCGTAAGCTACACCTGCAATGTATGGAACAGGGGGAACTGACAAATTTTTCCCGCCATCCAACAGCAGTCCGCCGGCTCTCAGCTTGCTGACAGTGTGAGCATTAGTGCCGCCTGCAAGTTGCACGTATCCCGGCAACTGGGCCGCCAAAACTTTTTGACCGAGTTTGACCGCGGCTCTAGTAGTTCCTGTTCCGATATCTCCGCTCATCGGCCTACCGTCGGTTTGCCAAATTAGGGGACAAGGAAGGGGGGAAATTATTTGATAGAGTGTCCGCAAATAATCAATCAAACCGTCTCCATCGGGGCAACTAATTGCTATTACCTTGAGTTGATCGACCCAGGGAGCTATGCTCGACCAAAGTCGCCCAAAATCTGCCTCTCTGCCTACTTGCGTGTGGATTTCTAGGGCGTCCGCACCGGATTGCAAGATTAAAGGTGCGATCGCGGCGGGAGCAGACACGTAAGAACGAGTATAAATTAGTTGGCTCGGACAAATCGGCAGACAGCGACCGCAGCCATAGCACTGCTGGTCTATCACCCCGGAAAAACCACTGCCAGCACTCTGAAAAACGATTGCTTCGGCTGGACATATTTTTTCGCACGGCCGCCAGCAGTCCGCCGGACAATCGGCTGGGTTGAATTCGGCTTTGCGAAAATGCGGGTCTTCCCCATCATTTAAACTCACCATCAGCAACGGCAACCCTTTGCCGCCAAACCTGCGGTTGTGAGTTCTTGCCTGTAATTCGCTGGCCACTTGTAGGGCTTCTTTCGCTGCGGTGACGGCGGCGGGATCTGCCGCGACATCGATACAGTCAGCGCCTGCTAAGGTGTAAGCCAAGGTAAGATTTCGTACAGCAGGCAGGTGTTGAAAGCTCGCCCCACAGATCAGCTTGAACCAATGGCCACTTTTTAATGAGTTTAGGGGATGATAATGTTCTGTCACCCTTATATGCTAATCCTTTCAGCTAAAAATTACGAGGTGCAAATTTCTACTTAATTTTAAAATTTAGGCGGGTACAAGCTGGAAACGCTACTGATAGCAGTAGCTCTGGTGCTATTGGCTCTATATGTAGAGTTCTGCCTTAATTTTTTTTCCTAAATTTGATTTTTTTGAGAACGGCTGCGGAGGGGCGATTGGGAGATTTGGCGAGCGACTTGAGTTACACACAGACTTTAAATTATACCATAGTATGGTGGTTTAGGCAAGAAAAAAGTAGGCTAGAGATTTTTTTGAAGTTGCCGTGCAGTGGCAATTGCCATAAAGTTCGATCGAGCTTTGAAACCAATCGACCAACCGCAGATGAACATTCTCATCCCTGACCAGAAGCTAAATTCATCTGGGTTAATCTGCAATTCAACGAGCTATACTACTTGCTCAGCCGCTTGTAAACCGTAGCCAAAGCATGGCTATCTCCCACATTTCCCGGAAACAAAACAACTGGCAAATTGGGAAACAGAGGATGATTAGCCTCTGTTTTCACCACCGAACAACCTGCGATAATTTGACCGATTTGCCTGACACTTTTCAGCGACAAACCTGTACTCAAAACATCATTAGAAGTAATGCCGCCCTTGCTAATCAAAAACCCGATATCTGCCGGCAGTCCCCGCACGATCTCCATCAATAAAGCAGAAACCGCCTCTCCAAATTTTAACCTGACTTCCGCATTTTCAAATTCGAGTTCCTTGCGGCTGGTATAAATTACAGGCGTTTTGCCATCGGCATGAGCAGTGCGGGCTTTTTCGAGAATTTCATCGAGCATTTGGGTGCGATACTCGGGTGAATCTTCTAACAAGTGAGATACATCTATTTCAATGCTAACTATATTGGGTTCTTTTAACAAGCGCTCCAATTGTTCAGTAGTTTTCTTAACGTGGGAACCAACTATTACTGCACCCGGTTTGCCATCCCTCACGTATTTTGCCATTTCGTCGGCTGCTACTGGCTGCGGGCCGAGGTTAGCTAAGGATGTTAAAATACTCGCTGCGCTGCGGAATAAAAACTTTTTGCCTTGACTGACTGCATTGAGAATGTGTTTGGCAAATGTGTCTAAATCGCCTTGGCTTTGGCCGTCAACAACCGCACATTGGTTGTCTGTCATGTCCATCAGTCGATCTAAACTTCCGTAGCGAATGTCTGCGAGTAAAATGCGATCGACTGCATCAGCGGGGATGCGACCTTTGGTTTTTTCTTCTACATAGTCTGGCAGGTAACTGTGACTGTACCCGAAGACTGAATCTTTGGCAAATTCGGTTTCGTGTACTGGTGTCGGGACGCTGTTAACTATTAGGTAGTGCACGCTGTGGCGGGTAATTCTGCCTCCTTCAAAAAAGGCGGGAATTAGAAAATGGGCGTCGAAGGGACCGAGTTCTTCGGCGATCGCGTCGGTTTCGATGGGATAGTGACCGCGCAGCGTAGAATCGGAACGGCTAACTATTAGGAAGTCTTCGATTTTTTCGCTGGCGATCGCCCTTTTTAGATTTTGGCACACTTCGCGGGTGACGGAGGCTGCTTTTTCGGGAGTTAGCGATCGAGTATTTGTCAGTATGAAGAAAATCGGGCACTTGTCCCGCAGCCCCAAACGCAGGGTGTCTTCGTCCCAACGTGTCAGCAGCAAGCAACTGTGCACGGTTTGAGAACCTGTCGGATCGTCGTCGAGAACTATAATCTTGGGTTTAACAGAAGACATACTGACCTGGTTGTTAACATCACTTTTCCAAGATATCCTTACCTGTTACGTAACAGGTAAAAATTTACAATAGTTATGATATTTTTTTAACTATTATCATAACTCCTAATTGGGAGAATGTGTTTGAGTTCGCTCGGTTCATTAAGGTGCGCGTTGCTACAAAATAAGGTGCGCCGAGGCGCATCCTACTAATATTTTCCTTTTTTTAATTAGCACCGTTTCGATCTTGCAACTTTTTCATTTCTGCTTGAACTCCCACGGCTACCTGCAAAGCTTCGTTGAGCAATCGCCCTTGCTCGCTGGCTCGATCGCTAATTTGCAGGGCATTCAAACTTTTCAAGTTATTGGCAAACAATTCGGAGTTAGTATCGACAAATTTTTTGTTTTCCCTGAGAATTCTCTCGGTTTTCAAAGCTCGAACTAAATCGTCTCTGATTAGCTGCAAGGCTTCAATAACTTTTGCCCGATCGCCGATTTTGACTTCCGCATTGCCGGCATCTTCTATCCGATCGTTAATGGCGATAGCTTCGATTATACCATTATAGCGATCCACATCATCAAAAAGATTGATTAAATGTTGGTTTTGCCGGCTGCACCAAATTTTCCACGCATCCTCAAGGATTAAACCGACTATCGCAACCAAGTGAAGGGCGAACCACAACAAATAAGCTCTAGGAAATATTGCAACCAGTAGCCAACAACTGATTAGAAGCAAAACAATTAAACCGACTGTTTTCAAAGCTTCGCGGGCAAACTTAGTCGCTGTCGGCGGCCGGTATACGCGATCGGGCCCGGCGCCTGCGAGGTGCTTGAGCTCACCAACAGTAATTTCTAATCCCTGAATGTCAGCTCGCATAAATCTTCACAAATATTTGTTAATTATAAAGTTTTGTAGTAGAACAAGGGGCTCGTCTACAATAAACCTAACACTTTTTTCAACCAAAACTGCACTATGTCCGCACGTCCTATATACCTCGACAACCACGCCACAACCCCCGTAGATCGACGGGTACTTGATGCGATGCTGCCGTATTTCACCGAACAATTCGGCAACGCAGCCAGTATCAACCACGTCTACGGCTGGGAAGCAGAAGCAGCGGTAAAACAGTCACGACAAATCATAGCAGAAGCGATCAATGCTTCTCCAGAAGAAATTGTTTTTACCAGCGGTGCAAGCGAAGCAAATAACTTAGCGATCAAAGGCATCGCCGAAGCTTATTTCAGTAAAGGAAAGCACATTATCACAGTAAAAACCGAACACAATGCAATTCTCGACCCTTGTACCTATTTGCAAAAATTGGGGTTTGACATTACTGTTTTACCCGTGAAAAGCGACGGGCTGATTGATATAGGCGATTTGATCAAAGCGATTCGCGCCGAGACAATTTTAGTTTCAGTGATGACGGCTAACAACGAAATTGGTGTCATCCAGCCGATCGCAGAAATTGCAGCAATTTGTCGCGGAAATGACATTCTTTTCCACACAGATGCGGCACAGGCGATCGGCAAAATTCCCCTCGACGTAGAGGAGATGAATATCGATCTAATGTCCTTGACAGCCCACAAAATCTACGGGCCAAAAGGGATCGGTGCTCTCTACGTCCGCCGCAACAAACCGAGAGTGCAGCTAGCGCCACAAATGCACGGAGGAGGCCACGAACGGGGAATGCGATCGGGAACTCTCTACCCGCCGCAAATAGTTGGGTTTGCCAAAGCAGTAGAATTGGCAATTGCAGAAATGCAGTCGGAAACCGAACGAGTGGTTAATTTGCGGCAGCGTTTGTGGGAAAATTTGAGTGAATTGGGCGAGGTTTTTCTCAACGGTCACGCTACGAAGAGATTGCCGGGGAATCTCAATATTAGTGTAGCCGGGGTTGACGGTCAAGCGTTGATGTTGGGTTTGCAACCGGCGGCGGCAGTTTCTTCGGGTTCTGCTTGCACTTCGGCGAAAATATCTCCATCTCATGTTTTAGCAGCGATCGGGCGATCGGACAAATTAGCTTATGCTTCAATTCGGTTTGGTATTGGCCGGTTCAATACCGAAGCAGAAATAGATGCAGTTTCCCAACACGCGATCGCAACTATTACATCTCTCCGGCAAGCACAAAAAGTCAATCAATTTTAGATTTTAGATTTTAGATTTTAGATAGATGGGAGAATTGAACATTAGGAAGTAGTTTTGAGTTTTGAGTTTGAAATTATTTAACTTACAACTCAAAACTTTTCCTCTTTTTATCGCCCAGTATAATTGGTATCAACCCATTATTTAGAACCAAATACCTCGCGCACCCGATAAATAGGTTTTCCCTGCGACTCGTGATAAGTCCGCATCATCACTTCCGCCAACAAACCAAAACAAAATAACTGCACGCCAGTCAACAGCAAAACCACAGCTAAAATTAGCAAAGGACGATTGCCAATACTTTGACCAAAAGCCAATTTCAAGAAAGTCAAATAAATTCCTAAAACCGTTCCCAACGTCATAGAACTCAGTCCCAAAAGTCCAAAAACGTGCATCGGTCGAGTCAGGAACTTTTTCATAAAAGAAATAGTCAGCAAATCCATCAACACCCGAAAAGTCCGCCAAATTCCGTACTTACTTTGACCGAAACGGCGGGCGTGATGTCGCACCGGCAGTTCCGCAATTCTCGCCCCTTCAATAAACGCCAAAGCTGGCAAAAAGCGGTGCAATTCCCCGTAGAGATTCAAGTCTGCTACCAACTCGGATTTATAAGCTTTCAAAGAACAGCCGTAGTCGTGCAAAGTTACGCCTGTAACGCGACCAATTAACCAGTTCGCAATTTTAGAAGGAATCAACCGGCTGATAGTATTATCCTGCCTATTTTTCCGCCACCCGCTAACTAAATCGTAGCCTTCATCTAACTTTGCCAACAATAGCGGAATATCAGCCGGGTCATTTTGCAAATCGCCGTCTAGCGTCACAATAGCACGACCGCGAGCGCGATCGAAACCTGCCGACATGGCAGCAGTTTGCCCGTAATTGCGGCGCAAAATTACAGCACAAAGGTCATCGCGAGTGCTGGCTAACTGCTGGAGAAGTTCAGCAGAACCGTCCTTAGAACCGTCATCTACACAAATAATTTGATAGCTGAGTCCAGATGGTTGGATAGAAGAGGCGATCGCCTCAATCAAATGAGGCAAACTTTCCACCTCATTATACACCGGCACCACCACCGAAACATCCAGAACAACCTCAGCCTCAGCTTGCTGTCTCGCCAATTTTTCCAAAAATAATGCAGCGTCCATTTTTTTATTCGATAATATTAACAGTCAACCGTCAACAACTAACTAGGTTGATAACTTGCCACAACTTTACCATATCCCCGCAATTGCTGGTAATAAGCTTGACTGACTCGATCGCCATCCTCCGACAAAACATCGATACCGATACCGTTGCGACCTTGTGCTTTTCCAGAACTGTGAATGTAGCGATTATCTCCGAGATACAATCCTACGTGATTTGCTTTTTCAGGAGTACCAAAAAATACTAAATCCCCCGGTTCTAAAGCAGTGATACTAACAGATTTAGTAAAAGCTTCCTGCTGATAAGCATCCCTCGGCAACCAAATGCCTGCGGCCACAAAAGCCGCTTGCATCAAGCCCGAACAATCATAATTGGGCCCGACTGTACCGCCCCAAAGATAATAATTGGATTGGTTCATAGCCTCACGAGCAAAAGTAATTACAATTGGTAATTTTTCCTTGATTTGGGCCTCAGAAAGCACCAGAGGATGATACACGGTTTCTGCCACATCGAGCAACTCAACATCTCGAATATCCAGCCATCCCGGATAATCATCTTCGCACAGCCGCACCATCACAGCCGTTGTATCCCCCTCAACAACCGAGTCTATGCCATTTCTCCCCCCCGACCTAAGCTGGGGGGGGTCAACTACTCGCAAATGTCGCCCCAGCGCTGCTTGAGTTGCCAATCGATCGCACTTTGGGGAATCGTAAATATTTATGTGCGATCGCGCCCGGTACTCCTGAACATCAGATAATTGATAATTGGCCATTGCTAATTGCTCACTGTTTGCTGTTAATTGTTCGCATTTAACGATAGATTGCCATTAGCTGCTAGCCGTTAACCGTTAACCGTCAGCCATTAACCATGACATTTTTTCACAAAGACGAACAATTAGAAACCCTCGGCAGTAGCATTATAGACTCCGCATTGTCAGAATTTACAGGATTAAGTGGCGATCGTACAGCCATTACCTGGATAGTCTACGATCCGCCGGTGCGAGTCAATACAGGCGGCGCCCTGAGCCCAGAAGAATTTTGGAAATATCAACCGCGAGGTTTTAGCGCTAGAGCTTCCGAACGAATTTATCCAGCCAGCATCGTCAAATTATTCTACCTCGTTGCCATCTGGGAATGGGCGCAAAAAGGCATGATTCAAACATCGCCAGAATTAGAACGCGCCGTCCGAGATATGATAGTTGATTCCAGCAACGACGCCACCAGTTTAGTAGTAGACGCGCTCACCGGCACCACCAGCGGCCCAGAATTATCACCAGGCCCCTTTGAAACTTGGAAACAGCAGCGAAACATCGTCAACCGTTACTTTCAATCATTGGATTGGCCAGAATTAGAAAATATTAACGTCAATCAGAAAACCTGGTGTGAGGGCCCCTACGGTCGCGAGCGAGCAGTTCTGGGAGAATTAATGGAAAATAGAAATATGCTGACCACAAATGCAGCGGCGCGTTTGCTGCACACTATAATCGGCGGCGTAGCTGTTTCTGCCCAAGCATCGCAAGAAATGATGGGTTTAATGAAACGCAGTTTAGAACCAGCAGAATTAGAGGCAGATCCCGAAAATCAAGTAACGGGTTTTTTAGGTGGCGGATTGCCAGAATCAGCAAAATTGTGGTCAAAAGCGGGACTGACAAGTCAAGTTCGTCACGATGCTGCTTATATTGAAATATCGGGCTTGCGGCCGTATTTGTTGGTTGTATTTACCGAAGGGAAAGAGAATAGCAAGAATGAAGAGATTTTGCCTTTTATATCGCGGCAAGTTGTCGAAGCAATGAAGGCACTGAATTAGACAGTTCTGGACGCAAAAACTGCTTTGCAACACTATTGTTAGAGGTAAGGTGCGGTATGCTTCGCCCTACAGATAGAGTTTATGCCTAAGTCCTAATTAAGTTATGGAACTATCGTCTTACTCTCATGCTGTGCGTAAACGTTGAATATCCCTGATTGGTGGCGCACCGAACATACGAGAATACTCGCGGCTGAATTGTGAGGCAGGGCTGCGATCGCCCGATGGCGTCGGGCCCCGCAAGCTACGATTTTATTTGCGATCGATCGACCCGATGATGTTGATCTCAGCGAAATCATCGTCAGACCAACAGCCAGCCCTTACTAAAGCACCACACATAAATCGCCAAAAAGAAAAAGCAAATGCTAGGAAACACCTCTATTGAACAGAATAGATCGATGCGTCCCGGTTACGGACTTGCCGCTTTAAGCCGAGGCGAACCCCTCGTTCCCTGGGCATTGCAGCGCCGCGAATTGCGACCCAATGACATCGCCGTCAAAATTCAGTTTTGCGGCGTATGCCACAGCGATCTGCACGCAATTCGAGGGAATAGCCGTTTTCCTTTGGTTCCAGGTCACGAGATGGTAGGCGAAGTCACGGCGATCGGCGCGAATGTCACAAAATTCCAAATCGGCGATGCTGTAGTAGTTGGTACGATCGTCGATTCCTGCGGTCACTGCTCATCGTGCAAGCGACAGTTAGAACAATATTGCCTCGAAGGGGTGACAACAACCTATGACGGCATTGATAGGCACGACCGCAGTATCACGCGCGGAGGCTACTCGAACGAATATGTCGTCGATACCCATTTTGCCTATCACCTTCCCGCTGGTCTCGATCCGGCAAGCGTTGCACCGCTGCTGTGCGCGGGCGTAACAACCTGGTCGCCACTACGCCACTGGGAAGTAGGGCCGGGTAAAACAGTTGGGATTGTCGGGTTGGGTGGACTCGGACACATGGCGGTGAAATTTGCTCGCGCGCTGGGCGCTCATGTCGTCGTATTCACCACGACTCCAGGAAAGCTGGACGATGCGAAGGCGCTGGGAGCAGATGAGGCAATCCTGTCCACCGACAAGGCGCAAATGGCAAGTCAAGCATCCCGCTTCGATTTTATTCTTGATACCGTTTCATCTCGCCATCCGCTCGACCCCTATCTGCGATCGCTCAAACTCGACGGTACGCTCTGTGGTCTGGGCATTCCCAAGGACTTGGATTTTAGCCCCGTCTTTCTGACGATGGGACGGCGGCGGTTAGCAAGTTCAGGTGTGGGAGGGACGCTGGAAACGCAGGAGATGCTGGACTTCTGTAGCCAGCACAACCTCGCAGCCGATGTCGAAATCATTGCGGCGGAGGATATCAACGAGGGTTTTGAACGGCTGGAGCGAGGAGATGTACGCTATCGTTTGGTAATCGACATGGCTACGCTCAATGCGCCAGCCGAGGACATTGCCCGATCGTGAAACCGCAAGATGTGGCAATGCCAGAATTCCGCAGATTGTGCATTCGGGCGAATGCGATCGCCCGATCGATCTTATTTGCGATCTGCCAACCTGACTGTGTTGATATCAGTGAAATTATCGTCAGATATACAGCAAGTCCTTACTAATGAAAAAAGAGCTTAAATCACATGGCACATCTTCTTCAAATTGATGCAAGTCCGCGCGGGAATCGATCGATCTCACGGACGCTTGGACAAGAGTTTATTGACAAATGGATGGCGGTTTATCCCAACGATACAGTGACTTATCGCGATCTCGGACATCATCCTGTTCCCCACGTCACCGAAACATGGATTGCTGCTGCATTCTCACCATCCATCGAGCATACGCCTGAACTAGCAGATGCCATCCGCATATCGGATGAGTTAGTGGATGAATTGATTGCAGCCGATCGCTATTTGATTGCCACACCGATTTTCAACTTCACGGTTCCATCCACTCTCAAAGCATACATCGATCAGATTGTGCGGATCGGTCGCACAGTTGTGATGGATGGAAATAATTTCCAAGGACTCTTGCAAGACAAGAAAGTCTTAGTAATTGCGTCTCAAGGAGGTAATTATAAATCTGGGACTCCCGATGCGGCACTCAATCACCTCGAACCTTATTTAAGGACTGTTTTTGGCTTTATGGGGATTACTGACATGAGCTTTATTTACGCTCATAGTTTGCAGAAACACCCTGAAGCCCGCGAAGAGGGACTTGCCAGCGCTAGGGAATCTATTCAAGGCGCGATCGATCGTTGGTGACATTTAGATAGCAAAGAAATCGAAACATGGAAGAATTCGATATGAAAGAAAAACAAAAAATTCAATGGGATGATATCAAATTCGGTAGCATCGGAATTAATATTACTAATAGCCGGGACACCGCGAGTGCCGTGTCCCTACAATTAATCCGGGTAGTCCAAGGGCACTGCCGTGTCCTCTATATCATTCCAGTGTAACTGAAATTGATATGACGAATCTCAAACACTCGATCGATCAAATATTAAATAGAACGGAGAGGGGGGGATTCGAACCCCCGAAGGATGATAACACCCTTAACAGATTAGCAATCTGCCGCTTTCGACCACTCAGCCACCTCTCCCGATGACAGCAACTAATCATAGCACACACATCTAGCCTTTGGCAACCCCTAAATTTAAAAAATCCTCAATCCCTGACGCTGTATGGAAGGAAGAAGGGCACAACACGAATTTTGACACGGATACAGGATGTAAGAGGGAAGAAAAAGAAACTATTCGCAATGCCCGATGCCCGATTCCCAATTCCCGAAATCAAGACTACTCCCCAAAGCCCCTAGCCTTCAAGTGCTTTTCCCAACTAAAATTGGAACTCAAAAAGAACCTCTTAGTATACAAATATCCCAAGCGGTACAGGTGAGCCTTGCGATCGGCATCGAGATTAAAATCCGTCGTCGTCACCCCAGCTTCAGTCACATCAATATTAATCACCCTTCCTTTATCCATTTCCCGCTGGTGATAGCGGTCTCTTGCTTTCATCATCGTTCTGAACATCGCCGCCAGCATCGACAGGGGAGTATCAATCTTAACTTTAGTCTCAATTCCAGTATCGACCAATCGAAACCCAAAGGTAAACCAGCGGGGCATAGCGGGAGTCGAACCGACGGATTGTTTGTCATAAATCCACAGGGGGAAATTGCTCAAAATTCCGCCATCGACAATTAAGTCCTCGCCCAGTTTTCCCGGTTCAAAAAATAGGGGAATACTCATCGACAACCGCACAGCTTCAGCTACGCTAAAATCTTCGGGATTTGCGAGTCGCAACTGCTGGTATAAAGCATCGGAATCGGCAGATTCCTGCCGTCGCAAGTCGTCGGGGATTACCAACATTTCACCCCGACTGAGGTTGGATATTACTACTTTTAATTCCCGGTCTTTTACGATTTTTTTGACATCGGCAAAAGTGTGCAAGTTACCTCGACCGAGCATTGCTTCCAGCCACTGCCGGAACGGCTGCGCCGAATATTCTCCCATCTGACGGCTAACTGTGAGGAAAAGCAGCGTCCAAGCAGGAGATTGCAAGTCGTCGGCGGGGTCGCCGTTTAAAATTAGAGGACTGTTTTTTTGAGTTAAAAATATGCTGTAATCGAGCTGTCCTAAAATTTCCTCTAAATCATCAATTGACAAGTCGGTTGCCAAGACTGCGGCAGTAATTGCACCGGCAGAAGTGCCTGCCAATTTTCGCCAGCGGATGCCCAAATCGTTGCAGCATCTGAGTGCTCCTAAAAACGCAACTCCGCGTACGCCGCCGCCTTCAAACACTCCGTCGGCATAGATTTCACCGGTTTCGTCGGGAGGCGGAAATTTGCTGAGAATTGTTTGTTTTTCGGTGGCGGTGATCCTGACACCGGGTTCTTGTAAAATTTGCTGCGGATACCACTTGCTCATGGGAAATACCTCGGATAGAGTTGGGATTTTAGATTTTAGATTGATATCTATTGTTCTTGATTTTTGTGGGCATTCATGGCTTCTTTGACGTGTTCTTGAACTTGCGATCGCACTTGTTCGTAAGCCACCGACGCGCACCAAGGCCGGAGAGATAAAATAGTTGTGTCTGGAGTAATCTCGGCTACCAAACAAGTCGGAGGCGGATTCTCCAAAACCAGGGGGTGAGAGTGGGCAATTTCTAATAACTCAGCTACAGTTGGACGGATCGGCCGATCGCCAATATCAATTTTCAAGTCTACTCGCCTCGTTCCCATTGCCGTTGTATTTTTCAATGTACCGTTAAACAACTGATTGTTCGGGACAATAATTTTTATGCGATCGTCTGTCACCACGGTTGTTGAAAAAATCCCGATGCTGTCCACCACTCCCTTAACATCCCCAGCTTCGATCGCATCACCGACTTCAAAGGGTCGCAAACTAATCAACATTACCCCAGCAGCAAAGTGCGACAAAGTATTTTGCCACGCCAAACCGATCGCCAAACCCGCGGCACCAACCACCGCAACCACACTGGTAGTTTGAATTCCCAACTGACTCAAAGCGGCGACTACTCCCACTACCAAAATCGTAATTTCAGCAGCTTGAACTAAGAATTTCCGCAGCGTGGCTTCGGTGCGACTCAGTGCTCGGCGAGTCACGCGCCCCGCAAAGCCGATCGCAAATCGCGTAATTAACAAAATGCCGATCGCCCACAGCAGTTGAGGTACAATTTTAAACCCCAATTCTACGAGTTTTTTCGAGAATTCTTGAGCTACTTCCAAGGCTTGTGTTCTTTCTGCATTTAGCTGAGAATAGAAGGTTTGGGCTATTGGTAAAAACGTCTGAATAACTGTCATGTTAATTGGGAATTGGGAATTGGAAATTGAGAATTGCCGTCTCAGTCTTATCGCTTATTCCGAGATTCCGACAGGGGTTGAAAACCCCTGTCTCATAGCGGAAGTCCTCTAGAAGAGGACTAAAGTCGATAATTTTATCTTTCAAACTCTTGAGTCGGTTTAAACCGACTTTAGCTATGAGGCAGGGGTTTAAACCCCTGCCGGACTACTGTTAATAGTTTACTGCTACGCGGGGCAATCGGTGTTTAAAACTGCAGAGAATTTCCCACGAAATAGTTCCTAAAGTCGCGGCCCAATCGTCAGCAGTAATTTGATATTCCCCATCTTTGCCTAACAGAGTCACCACTTCACCGACTTCTAAATCGGGAATATCAGTTACATCCAGCATTAATTGATCCATCGTCACCGCGCCCACTTGCCGCACGAACTGACCCCTGACTAAAACCTGCATTTTATTAGAAAGATTGCGCGGAATACCATCTGCATAGCCGATACCAATTACGGCAATCTGTGTCTGACGCTGAGCTATAAATTGATAGCCGTAACTGACGCCGGTTCCTGCTTCAATTGTTTTCACCTCTGTTACCCTAGCTTTTACCTGCATTGCGGGCTTCAAATTGGCGATCGACTGCAAGTGAGGAGCTGGATAAAGACCGTAGGTAGCTAAACCGACTCGCACTAAATCGTAGTGCAAATCGCGATCGGCGAGGGCGGCAGCAGAGTTTGCCAAGTGGAGGCGAGGGGGGTTAATTCCTGCTATTTTAATTTGCTCAATCGCCCGTTTAAACCGCTGGTGCTGCTCTCTCATCACTGCGGGATCGGGACTGTCCGCTGTCGCCAAGTGAGAGTAAATGCTGGCTAATTTTAAATTGGGCAAGCGCTTGACTAATTGTACAAATTCTGTTGCTTCTTGCCAGGGCGTACCCAAGCGAGACATTCCCGTATCTAACTTAGCGTGAACTGGCAAAGATTGGTTGAGAGTGGCGAGAACTTCCGAAAAAATTAGGGCTTGTTTGGCAGTACAAATAGTGGGCTGCAAGTGCCATTGGGCGATCGCCTTTACCTGTTCCGGTGTATGGGTTGCCCCCAACAGCAAAATCGGCGCTTCTATCCCAGCTTCTCGCAATTCTATTCCTTCGGGAATTGTCGCCACTCCCAGCCAACTAGCACCTGCTTGCAATGCTATTTGACTGACTGCAACAGCACCGTGTCCGTAAGCATCCGCTTTCACAACTGCCATCAGTTCTGTGTGGGGAG
This sequence comes from Microcoleus sp. S28C3, assembly GCF_036700785.1. Classification (NCBI taxonomy): domain Bacteria; kingdom Bacillati; phylum Cyanobacteriota; class Cyanophyceae; order Oscillatoriales; family Microcoleaceae; genus Microcoleus; species Microcoleus sp. S28C3. The sequence continues at coordinate 31,608 of NZ_JAUBPO010000054.1, forward strand.
ATAAGAGATTTTTAAGCTCTTTTACATTGTGAGTTAAAGCTGCTAAATCCATTTCTACCCAAGCCCGCTGGCAAAGTCCCCCGTCACCGTCCCCCAGCACCGTCTGGCGGGATTCTTTTGTCGTTGATTCTGCGGTTGTTTGTTCCCTACTCCACATTGTCGATCGCTCCTACTTGCTTGCACGCTTAAAAACTGCTCTAAAAGCTGCTCGGATATTTTACCCTAAGTTTGATTATAATAAGACTTTTTTTTAATCAATGTTATACAAGTTTAAAAAAAGAATGCAACTGCAGGCAAGCTGCAAACCCATATTGCATCAGTCATTCCCAATCTCAAATCTCAAATCTCAAATCTAAAAGGGTATTAACTGGTGTATCATAGCACCAAAAATACCCGGTAAAAACTATGGACGGACTGGCCTACCTACATTTAGCTGAAACTTGGGAAACGGCTGCGGGTCAAACTCGATCGACCAACTCAAAAAAGCACCTGAATTTAGCCTATACTTCTTTACTTTTCTTTACGCTCGCTCTCACAATTTTAAATTTAGTCAATCCCGCACTCGCCATGAAAAAAGGCGATTCAGGCCCAGAAGTAGCCCAACTCCAGAAAACTTTGCAAGCATCAGGATATTTTAGCGGTAAGACTACAGGATTTTACGGTTCTATTACCCGGGCTGCTGTGAAAAAGTTCCAAGCAGACAACAACCTGAAAGTAGACGGAATTGTCGGCCCTAAAACCTTGTCAGTGCTGAAAGGTAAGCCGGAAAGCGCCAGCATTGATCCTGCGGAAAAACAATCGCCAAATGTCGATCGACCTTCGCCATCTCCTAGCGCCACAGAAAACACAAACCAACCCGAAGATACAAATCAAAATCCACCCCAAAAACCTCTATTTCAAGATCCCTCTTTGCCGCCATTTAAAACAGAAAGTTCCGAGGATATAGAAAGTCAATCACCACCACAAAGGCTAGTAAATCCTCCCGACAACACTCTCGGAAAAATGACCTTGAAAAAAACCATTTACGGTAACATCTCGCCCAAATCAATAGTTTATTCGGGAGCGGGTTTGTTTTTTGCTCAAAACATGATGTACCGCCACACAATCACAGTTTACGACAGGAACTTTAAATTAGTCAAGACTATTCCCGATACAGTAAACTTGTCGAAGTTCGGCTTTTCTAAATTTAAAGGAAATTATCAAGGCTCTCCCGTAGAAGCAGCTTTTTCAACAGACGGCAAATATGCCTATGTATCCAACTACAAAATGTACGGTTCGGGGTTTAGCAATCCGGGAACCGACAGATGCTCTCCAGCGGCAAAACACGACCAAAGTTTTCTGTACCGCATTAATACCCAAACTTTGAAAATAGAAAAGGTAATTCCTGTAGGTGCAGTTCCGAAATTCAATGCTGTTTCGCCTGACAATCGCTTCGCGCTCGCGAGCAATTGGTGCAGTTGGGATTTGAGCGTAGTTGATATCAATAAAAATCTCGAAATCGAGCGGGTGAAACTGGGTGCATATCCTCGGGGTATTGTTGTCACTCCCGACTCAAAAAATGCCTATGTTGCCGTCATGGGTTCTTCCGATATTGCGAAAGTTAATCTCATAGACTTTTCGGTAGAATGGCTGAGAAATATTGGCAATGCGCCGCGTCATTTGACGATCGATCCCAACGGAAATTATCTTTATGCGACTTTGAACGGTGAAGGAAATGTGGCAAAAATTGACCTAAAAACTGGTGAAGTGGCGAAGAAAGTTAGGACGGGAAAAGCGCCTCGCAGCATGACGATTTCTGATGATGGAAAACTACTTTATGTGGTCAACTATTTCTCGAATACTGTTAGCAAAGTTAGGACGAGCGATATGAAAGTGCTGCAAAAAGTGAATGTTAATTCAAGTCCGATCGGAATTACTTACGATCCGGAAACTAATCAGGTTTGGGTAGCTTGCTATTCGGGCAGCATTATGGTGTTTCAAGATTAATTTAGCTGCTGCGTAGTAAGGGCTGGAGTCCTGACTGCAAACAATAGCGATTAAATGTTATTTTGGGGCGGCCTATGAGCAACGCCCCTAAAATACTATTTGGACAACTTTAAAGGCTTCACCAGATACTCAGAAGACTTAGCAGGTACTTGACCTTTTTTGGCCATAGCTTGGTAAATCATGGCTGCTACTTCAGCGCGAGTTGCTATTCTATTCGGCTGCAAAAGTGTGCGCTTCGGGTGGTTGACAACAATACCAGCTTCTGTGGCTGATGCTACTTTGTTAACTGCCCATTTCGGCACTTTTGCCCTGTCTGTATAAACTTGTAAAGTTTTGGTTGCTTTTGTTGATGGTTTCAGGCTCAAACCGCTTGCTAAAGCTGCGATTACTTCGACACGCGGAATCTGTTTTTCGGGACGGAACTCATTGTTTGGGTATCCTTTAAGATATCCAGTTTTGACAGTGTGGTCGATCGCAGTAGCGGCAGGACTCTTGTCTTTTACGTCTTTAAAATCAATCGGTTTTCGGATCGGTTCTTTGTCGCCGGACATTCGCTGAATTAACCGCGCTAGTTCGGCTCGCGTTATCGGTTCGTCGGGACGAAATTTGTTGTCCGTGGAATCAGCAAAAATTTTCCGATCGACTAAAGCTACAATGAACGGACGCGCCCAATATTTGTCTGGAACATCGGATAATATAACGGGCCCAACTTTGGGTTTAGCCGCTTTCGGTTTGGTAATAGCTGGAGCGGGAGTCGATCGCACAATTGGCTTGGGAGGAACAACGACGATCGCCCCCACCGGAGGAGTTGCCGGTAAAATCGGCCCTAAAGGTGCCACAGGTGCGACATCCGGTTCTGAGGGAACCAGGGTTGTAGCGGGCGATCGCAAATCCGAACTTGGCGATTCAGGCGTTAATATTCCCGGGCTCGCGGGCGTAACAGCAGGCTGAGAGAAAACGGCTGGAAATTGCCAATTTCTGGCATTCAATCGATCGGGATTTTTACCTGTTACCCAAAATAAAATTGCTCCCATCGTGCCGAAGGCAACCAAGATCGCAATCAATTCATCCAATCCTAGAGGGTTTCTTTCCCCTGACGGGGGTTGTGAAGAAGACATATTGTCACCTACATACCAATGTAGAAATTAAATCACATATTTTTTGGGTCTGGTAGTGACTGAAATAAATAAATCAACTATTCCAAAGTTCTCACTGTCAATACTTGCGGCGGCGTGGAATCGGGAGGATAAATAAAATCAACTTTTACCGATCGCGTTTCTGTCGCAGCTAACCTCAACTTTACCATCGGTTCCACAACTTGACCGACACGGTGCCATAAATGCACGTAGCGAGTTACATCGTAACCTCCATCATCTTGGTAGCGCAGCCGCACAGTACCTCGAAAATAGGGAAAATCTAGGGGAGGTTGGCGAAATCGCAATCCATTTTTTGAGAGTCGATCTTCTTTTAAAGGCGTTTCCAAACTCACCGCTACCGTTTGCGGTTTTTGGGCAGTGTTATGCAGCGGCAAAATCAGATTGTAGTGTACGCCGTAATTGCCGTGGGCTTCGTAAGCGGTGTCGGGATAGCGCGCCAGCATTTTTCCGGCTTGCACTTGTTGGGTTCCCAAAGTGCCCCCACGCAAGGTAGAGATCGCATAGGATATAGCTTTTCCAGTCTGGGGAATTGCCAGATTTTTAGCATCGCGATCGACTAATTCCGCTTCCCATCCAGAACCTTGCTGCACCCCTGCCACGCGGCCGTAAATCCGGCTTCCCGAAGTCCCCTCGGTGGGAGTGGGGGTTTTGTCGCGGGGGCCTGCCAAACCGCCATTATTCAGCAATTGCTGCCATTCTTCCAGAGTTGGCGCGCGATCGCGCAGCCCTCGAAGAGGATCGCCCCCATCAGCATTTTGAGGTGCATACATTGCCAAAGTAGCGGCATAAACCTTGCCGCTACTTTTGAGCCGCACAAAGGTAGAACGACCATTTATCGGCTTTTCCAGACCCCGCACGGGAATAGGGCGATTCATCAACAATGCGGTTTCTCCCGGTGCAATCAGCAGTTTTTCGGGAAAATACGGCTGCCGCATTCCCCGCAAAACGCTATCGACAGCGCGAATTCCAGGGCCGGAATATACTTCGCCGTTGGGACTCTCACTTAGTGCTGGTTTTTGTTTAAAAGGCGCGTCCGGTTCCATCAGGTAACTGGCTGCCTGTAGCACTTCCACCGTCACGGGTTCGGAGCTGGGATTGTAGAGCAAAGCGCCGATATACAAAGTTCTAGAATTCAGCGGAGTGTGAGAAAAGTGGTGAGCAAACAGGTTGAATTGCCCTTGAAAGGCAAAGTTCAGGTGAGCTGCGGGGACTTTTTTGCCGTCTGGGGGAAAGGTTGAGAGCAAAATGCCTTCTTTTTTGACCCATTCGGGACTGTCGCTGTTGAAGAGGGGGATGCTGTCGAGTTGTCCGGGGAGTTCGCGCACTTCCGTAGCTTGTACAATTTCCTCGGGTGCTGGTTTTGCGGGAACAGATTGTACGGGTTTTTTGACGTACAACAATCCGCCGACTGCACAAAGGACGATCGTAGAAATACCAGCAATTCGAGAAAAGAGATTTTGTTTCTGAATCATGAAAGTTAAATGTCAGCCCAATCTCTGTACATCTTCCACCGACAGCGACAGCGCCTGAGCCACTTGCTCTACATTTAAACCCATTGCCAACAGTTGGGGAATAGCATCCCGTTGGGTTTGTTCTGCGCGATCGGCCCTTTGGCGTTCCTGTTGGGTATGGAGGCGTTCTAGTTTAGCTTGTTCGCTACCAGTTAACAACAAATTCCCCTGATTATCCCACCAACGCAACCATCGCTGATGCTGATTTTGATAGCTACCTTCCCACACACCTAACTCTACTCCCATCAACTCAATTGGGTAATGTCCGCGATCGTTCGGTTGCAAACGGCGATAACGAGTATTCACCCAGTTATAGACTTCCAATTCGCTCGTTTTAATGATGTATATCGCATAGTAAGGAATGTGAATAATCTGCTCGTATACCCAAAACTTTCCGGGTTTCTGGTTGATACCTTCTGGTAAGCGAGATAAGGGAGTATTGTTTCGTTCTTCTGAGCCATTACCACTAGCAAATTCGATCGCAATCAATGGCACAATATACTCGCGCCAAATCACGTAAGAGCGGCGAATTTCCCCATCTATTAGGGGCGGAACGTTGGGGACGTAGAACCAGTCAGGCGCTTCGGCTCCCTTTTCGGGAGGGTCGGTTTCGCGCCAGTAAATGCCACAATCTTGCCCTATAGCATATTGTCCGTCCGGGTGGAGGGTTTGCAGTGTAGTTTCCAGGGAGTCGGTGAGTAGGATACTCTGGGGATGTTCTTGGAAGTTTTTCACAAACGTGCCGTCGGAGTCAGGTAGTTGCGTGTGATCGGGAAAGGCGGGAGGTATTGTTGCGGGGGTGAAGCTTTGGGTCATGTCAGCGATCCGATCGTGAAAGGATAGATCCTTTATTAATTAGAGCATAGTAATTGTAGATTAAGCGGCTTTATACTGTTTGACAAAATGTTTGTTGCTCACTCTTCGAGCGCGGCGATCGCAAAGCACATCAACCCCGGCTCGATGACCTTCTATTGGTCTAAAATCTGTTACATTACGATCGTAATTAAGCATTTGGTGACGAGCTATGCGGTCAATTGAACAACTGACAGAAGAGCTTTTATCTTTGCCTAGAGAATCAAGAGCACTTTTGGCAGAAAAACTCGCAGAAAGTTTAGAATTAGATATCGACCCAATAATTCAGGCAGCTTGGACAACTGAGGCTCATAGACGACGTAACGAGATCCGAAGTGGTGCTGTGCAAGCAATTCCGGGGGATGAAGCGTTAGCTCAAGTGAGGCTGTTGCTCGATCCATGAGATATGTATTTCATCCTGAAGCACTTGCTGAATATTCTGAAGCTGTCCAATACTATGCAGAACAACGTTCTGAAGTAGCACAGATGTTCATTAATGCTATTGAGGATGCTGTGTATCGAATTAGGGAATCTCCGACTCGCTGGGCTATAGTTGATGAAGATGTTCGCCGATGTTTGACGCGGAAATTTCCCTATAGCATCCTTTACACGATCGAACAAGACTACATTTTGATTCTCGCAGTAACGCATTGCAGTCGAGAGCCTGGGTATTGGAAAAGCCGCAAATAATTGAAACATTCAGCAATCCAACATTTAAAATGTCTGAGATAACTCTGCTACATGAAATTGCTCATTGCCCCCATGCACGGTTCTGTCGAGAAAATCCTGCTGCTGAACATCCATGTAGCGAAATTGTTAATTATCAAAAGTCGCTCAATTTAGACGATTTTCAAGTACCTGAGCCTTGGAGTGGACATATAGAGAAAGCTCCTATTCTTTTTCTGAGTTCAAATCCATCAATTGGCTCTGTTGAAAACTACCCAAATTGGTCTTGGTCAGACGATGATATGGAAGATTACTTCAGTTATCGTTTTGGAGGGGGACGCAAGGAATGGATCGTCAATGGTACGAAATCCTTACTAATGGACGGGACATATAGCCATGCTGTTAAGTTCTGGGCAGCAGTCCGGCAACGTGCTATGGAGTTATTTGAACGGGATGTGCTTCCAGGAATTGATTATGCACTTACCGAAATAGTGCATTGTAAATCCCATAAGGAAATTGGCGTAGAACGAGCGCAAAATAAATGTGTTGAAGCCTATTTGTTGAGAACTTTAGAACTGGCCGGGGCAAAAGTAATTGTGGTGCTGGGAGAACGTGCAAGGAAAGCAATTCAAAGTCAATTCAATATTCCTGAAAAAATCTCAGTGTCTGAGGCAATAAAGATAGGGAGCAGTGAAAGATTTTTTGCTTTCCTTCCACATCCAAATGCCTACAAATATCGTTCTTTTTCCAAGTGCTTTCAGGATGATGAGCTTGAAAAGTTACGCGCATCTTTGCATACGTGGAAAAATGGTGAGTGATGCACATGGTTAAAGTTACTTGAACGTCCGCTCGCCCGATTGAAAACCTTACCTTCTAGTGAGCAAGATGCGATCGCGTTATGATAGAAGTATCGCCTGATTGTGGCAATTCGCTATGACCTTGGTATTATTTTCATCCGATTTATTGGCACTCATGCTGAGTATGACAAAGTAGATGCAAAAATAGTCTAAACAGAGGTGAATGTATGGAATTGCGCTCAATTAGAAATGAAACTGACTATCAGGAAGCCCTTCGAGAGATCGAGTTACTGTTTAATGCAGTTGTAGTTGTAGGGTGTGTCGCTGCTGGAAACTTCCCACTAAGGCGCAGATATTCGAGGGCGACGCACCCTACATTCTTACCGCCTTCTGCCACTCCCGAAAGAGCGACTCCGACTCGGTTGACGAGAACTCCTGCCGCTACCAAAACTCGGACTCCGCCTTTGCTGCGGGGAAGTTAAGTTGGGCGATCGCCTCAAAGTGCTGCCGCCGTAACCCGAACCAGTCGATCTATTATTGGCATTTGGACGTACTGAGGGTCTTACTGGCTGGTTAGATGTGGGCGATCGCAGGCGGCCGGTAGTCCTTAAAACTTGACGGTTTCTCACCTCAGGAGGCGGAGTTCGGTAGCGAGTTTGATATTGGTTAACAGCTTGGCTGTAAGTATTGCCATAGCCGCCATATCCTGTCATAATTCCCGGCTGATAGACTGGCGGCATATAATATTGCGGTCTAAATAACAAACTGCCGATCGCCTGACCGGCTATAGCCCCAGCAAACGGTGCCCAGAAGCCTGATTGCTGTCTCACTACTACGGTTTGGGGCTGACCGGTTTGAGGGTTATTGACAGTTTCAGTCACGTTGTGAACGTACTCAATTTTAAAATCTTCTGTCAAATGCAAAACCGCTTGATTGTTATTCACATTTAGATAACTTTTCTTGCCGGCCGATATTTCTTCATCCGTTAAGCGAGCCATTTGCAAATCCGTAGTGCGGTAAACTGGGGGACTGCCGGCGGGAGTATTCAGCAACATCAAACTGTATTCGCCATTCGCATCGTCGTAGGTAGCTTGCTGTAGGGGATATTGACCTTGAGCCAAGTTATTGTTTGCTGCGGCAGGACGCACCGTGTTAACATTACTATTTGCAGCAGGATTGGCAGGAGGTTGTGGGGTAGGAGAACCGCAGGCGGTTGCCGTCCAAAACAAAGTTAAAGCCATTAAATAAATTGTCAGTTTTCGCAGCATCATAAATAGTTATTGGTAATTAGTAAGGAAAAAGGAAGAAGCAAACAACTTCTAGCCCGGGTTCTGTGAATTGCGTGTCCTGAATCAAGGTAATTGGTAATTATCAACGACTCGATTTACATTCTATCGTTAATCCAGCTTGCAGTCAGGACTTGATTTCTTATTTATTCCCAGCTTGAGGAATTCCCTCCTCACTACAAACCTGTGTTATTTTCCCTCTTTTCCGATCGTCCGCTTGGGGTGGACATCGTTTATGTCGGAGCGAATTCTCTTCGCCGCTTCGATCGTTGGGATTTTTCTAGTTTTTAAAGGGGAATGAGTTCGGGGAAATTGACCAACACTTGGTCGTTGGTAAGTTCGTCACCCAACTGTGCGGGAGAAAAGTGAACTTGCACAGCTCGGAGCCTGTGCTGGTAATTTAAATTAATCAGTGCTTTTAAACCGACTTTCAGCGCGCTGATGTCAGCTAGGTCAGTTTCTAGGGCAGGAATTTCGCCTTCATAAGCAACTGTCAGCATCACTACGACATTTCTAGTTACCGGCAAAGACAAGGGGGCATTTTTATCGTAAACAGATGTGCTGTATTGAGGCTCGCTGAGATAGCGCTCGGCTGAATCAGTGAAAAGTTCATCCACATAATCGCCGGCTTCGCCTTCATTCCAAAAAACATCGCCTTCATTGGCTGCTGCTTGCCAGTAGTTGTCGTACTGCAACAGGTGATTGCAAATTTCTACAAGACCTTCTCCTAAAACTGCTAGGTCGCCATCGGCATCAATTGCTTGTCTGGCGGTGCGGTTGAGAACTCCTAACAGCGGTGCAACTTCTTCGCCTGTTAGGTGAACGAACACCCGGCAAACTGCCAGTCGAGTTTTACCTGTAAATTGATTGAATCGATCGCGCCAAGCATTCATAACCTATAGTTGTAATCTGTAGGGCTATATTTCCCAACCTAGCAGGGGATTTGAACTTTTGCCGTCTACCCTCAGATTGATATGAAGAGTATTTTTGGCGATCGCCTCGGCAGCGTACTGTCTCGCTTTGAGTCATCTAATTTTATAGGAGCTTTCAATCGGGTCAAATACAGTAGGGAAACGGCAGTGCCGTTTCCTGACGGGTATCTGCGATTTTGAATAATAATTGATTGGTAAAAATTTGATAATTGTAGCAAGAGTTTTTAAAATTGATATTAATTCGGCCTTCCTTTGCTTCGCCGGAATATGATATTGTTTGCGATCGATTCATTTGTCAATTGTTTGCAGTGCTTCGCGATCGCACTGACAGGAAATTGTAGGGGTAGATAATTTCACCTCAAAAAACCTCCACTCTTGCAAGAGTGGAGGTTTTTTGAGCGAATACTTTGGTTTGAAATAACTATTTGACGATCGCGTTTTGGACTTGTTCGATCGCAATTTCAGAACTCAACTCGGCAACTGGCGAAACTGGCAAATCCAGCTCGCCGCCTGGAGCTTCTGGGTGTTCGCGAACGGCTGCAACCGCATCTGCTGACTCAGCTACAGCACCCGCCGCCGCCAAATCGAGCAACGCCGGAACTTCCAGGTATTCAGAAACACCTGCATCTGCGATCGGATTGATCGGCTCTTCAAAAACTTCAAAATTATCGGTCATCGCAGCGCAAGCAGCAGAGGCGCGCTTGCCGGCACGGTAGCTCATGTAGGCCGCACCGCCACCCAAAACTCCAGCCAAACCTAGGAAACCGAGAGCTCCTGTTTTGTAGGATTTCCACGGATTCATTCGCTCCGAGCCGCCGGAACCTAGGAGCGTTGTCGCAGAACCTGATTTAGTCGCCCCAGATTTGCTGTAGGAACAGGGGTAAGCAGATGCGGCGTCACCGATGGCGATGCTGCTTGCGATCGCGACGACGGAAGCAATGCCAGCTAACACTTGAAACTTCTTCATGGTGTTCTGGAGATTGTAAAGGATAATTAAAAAATTAATGGTAACAGCTCTTTACAAATGTATCAACTCTGCGCGCCTTCCAAATCGCGGATCGATCGCAAATGTCAACTATAGCCTGACGCAATTCAAATTTAAAATTGCCAGCTTAAAAATCTGCAATGGTTGCTCTGTAAGCGTTTTGAGTAACATAACCGAAGAAGTTAAAGTATTGTGAACCAATATGCGCGATCGCGCCAAAATTAGAAAATCTGAGGTGAGACAGTAGAAAATTTAGTTACAGACTGGCAAACACTTGGTGACAAACTACTTTTAAGGCTACTTTTGAAAAGGCTTAGTTATTGGAAAAACTCTTATTTTTATGACAGACAGCGGGAATCAAGGCATTGAGCGAGCCCCTCGCCGATTGTTGGTGACGGGCGGGGCTGGATTTATCGGCTCGAATTTTGTGCATCACTGGTGCAGCAGCTATCCGGGCGATCGAGTAGTCGTGCTCGACGCTTTAACCTACGCCGGAAACAGACAAACCCTGGCAACTTTGGAAGGAGGAGAAAATTTTCGGTTTGTGCAGGGGGATATTTGCGATCGTACCCTAGTCGATACCTTGCTCAAAGAAGAAAACATCACCACAGTTGCCCACTTTGCCGCAGAATCCCACGTTGACAGGTCAATTATCGGGCCCGCCGCCTTTGTTCAAACAAACGTTGTCGGAACCTTCACGCTTTTAGAAGCCTTCCGCAAGCATTTTGAAGCAATTGATGAGCCCTCTCTCAAAGCAGAAATGCGCTTTCTCCACGTTTCTACCGACGAAGTTTACGGCAGTCTCGGCCCCGATGACCCAGCCTTCACAGAAACAACTGCCTACTCGCCCAACAGTCCCTACTCAGCCTCCAAAGCTGGCAGCGACCACCTCGCCCGCGCCTATTTCCACACCTACGGCGTCCCGACAATTATCACCAACTGTTCCAACAATTACGGCCCCTATCACTTCCCAGAAAAGCTCATTCCATTAATGTGCATCAATATGCTATTGGGCAAACCGCTGCCAGTTTACGGCGACGGTCAAAACGTGCGAGATTGGCTCTATGTTCTCGACCACTGCCGCGCTTTAGATGTCGTTATCCACCGTGGCCAGCCTGGGGAAACCTACAATGTTGGCGGCAACAACGAGGTAAAAAATCTCGATTTAGTAAAAATGCTGTGCCAGCTAATGGACGAATTAGCTGAGGATTTACCCGCCCGTCCTTGCGAACAATTGATCGCATTTGTCAAAGACAGAGCCGGGCACGATCGGCGTTATGCTATTGATGCCAGCAAAATTAAAACAGAGTTAGGTTGGACTCCCTCAGTAACAGTTGAAGAAGGTTTACGACAAACTGTGGAATGGTACTTAGCCCATCGCGAGTGGTGGGAACCCCTGCTTTCCGAGGAATATCAAACTTACTACCGGAAAGTCTACTCTAATTAATCTACTCCTGGACGCACTGGCCGCGAGAAACCGGAACGGGTAAAAATCCGGTTTTCAAGCTCAAGAGTGCGTCCAGAAAGGTTTTTGTCTTGCCTTCAAGCTTTACATTTAAACTCCTGGCGCAGAAACTGGGTTTGACGGAGGAAAATATTTCGTGGAGTGCGATCGGTCAGAGTAAAAAAACCCGCTTGCTTTGGTATGAGCGCCTAACTTCAGATTTAATTAGGTGGAATTAAATATCACAAAAATTCACTTTTGTCAATTTTTGTGAAGATTTACTTAATAATCATCCCAAAGGCATAAATTCAAGTGTTTGTGGCGGATAATTTGTATAGAGTTACCAGATTGAGAAAGCATTTTAGAAGCTTTTAGTAAAAACAAAAAGCAGCAATGACCGAAATAAACTCGCTCAAGCACATCCAAGAACCTAAATACTGGCTGTTAGGCATCGCCTCCGGTTTGATAGTCTTACACCTAACTCTGACCTCCAGAACCAACGACACTGACCTGTTCGGTACAATGTTACTGTTTTGGGGAGTCGTAGCATTTCTCATTTGGGAAAGGCACGAATCCTTAACTTTTGAAAGTGGAATTTTCGCCAGCTTCTTTGGGTCATCGTTAATTGCTTTAATATTGCTCAAAAGTTCGTCGATATCGGGATACGACTTTTTTATCAGAGCAACACCTTTTTTGTCGGGAATCAGTCTAGCATTGCTGGCTTCCGGCACAAAAGGACTGAAACAATATTGGCAGGAACTTCTAATTCTTGGCTATACAGCGATTCCTCCCGGGTTGATCGGAGTCTTCGTTGATGTCGCCAAATTAACAGCTAAATTTTCAGCTTTCATCCTGCACTATCTAGGCTTTGAAGTTGTGCGGAAAGGGGTTTTCCTAATCTTGGAAAAGGGCAGTGTAGAAGTGTATCACGGCTGTTCGGGGGTGAATGCGATGCTACAATTGTTAGGAATGGCTCTGGTTTTCTTGCTGATGTTTCCTACAACACTTGGTCAGAAAATTGTACTGCCACTCGTGGCAATAATTATTGCATTTGTAGTGAATGCAGCGCGAGTTGCTCTCATGGCAGTGCTGGTATCGCTATCTCAACCCCAAGCATTTAAATACTGGCACGAAGGAAATGGTTCGGTAATCTTTTCGATGATTGCTGTATCTATTTTCGGGTTATTCTGCTGGTTTGCTATTTTGAAAGACCAACCCCAAAATAAGGAAGAACAGAATTGCTAATGGCTATTACCTCTTGGAAACCAGTTAGGCTTTCCCTGTTGGCTATTACTTTGGGAGGGGTTTTGTTGGTTGCCGGGAAATTGGTTTTCTATCCATCTGCCGGCAACACTCTGGCAACCCCGTTTGAGTTTCCAGAGTCGGTGCCTCTAGGCGATTGGAAAATGCAAAAGAGCGCGCCGCTGAAACTTAGCGACAATTCAGAATTCAAAGCTGCCAGGAAATATGAATATCAAAAAAATAGCATGGCTCTAGAAATAGAGATGCGCTATGCGGTAAACACCATTGGGGATGTGGAAGGTATGATGAAAGGACATACTGTTCTCAAGTCGTCTCCTGGTAAACTAGCATTAGTAAACACTCAAGGCGCGGGGTTTCACGGAATTTTGCAACAGCAAAATCGACTGTATTTGAGTTCGTGTATCAATCCTAGCGGCGGTGCTACAGTCACTTCCCAACAGTTTAGATATAATCGAAATACTCGCGATTGGAACCCGAACCGCATTCTGTTTTGGTTGTTGGGTCGGGGAAATATTCAAGACCGGCGCTGTTTGTGGACTCAGATGTCTGTGTCTTTGGATAAAACAAATCCAGAAGATGCAAAAAAAATTCTAGAGAATGCTTGGGTTTCTTGGTATGGGTGGTGGCAGCCGCGATTTCCCGAGCCTTGAGTCGAGTCAGTCGATTTTAGCTTTTAGATTTTAGATTTACTCCACAGGTGAATTTGGAAGCTTTAACAAGAGTCTAAAATTTTTGACTCTCCACGAGAATAGTACGTGGCACGGTATCCGTTTTTGGGCGGCGTCAAGAGAGATTTTTCTTAACAACAACTCTGATTATTTTATGAATGACGTACAAAACGAGCAAGGTTTTTCTATCTACAGGCTGCGTTGGATTGGGTACGGTCTATTAATTCTGTCTGTATTAGATACGATTGCAGTTCTTATACCAGCAAATTTTGGCAATCGCGTCTGGGAATTGCAGACGATTGGGGCTGTAGTGGAACGGGTGCCAGTTCCTTTACTGGCAATGGCGCTGATATTTTTTGGAGAAGGGTACGACCGCAGAGGTTTGGAAGACCTTTTTTTGAAGGTTTTGTCTTGGGTTTGTCTGCTGCTAGGTCTGGTTTTTCTGTTGATGCTGCCTTTGGGAATTTTTGGTACTATCTACGTCAACAACCAAAACAACCAGCAAATTACTACTCAAGCAAACCAACAATTAGCTCAGTTGCAGCAGGTGGAAGAACGGCTGAATAAGGGTACTCCTGAAGATTTAAGGAATTTGGCGGGGGAACTTACCCGTTTGGGGGTACAAGCGGATGCGCAAAACCCACAGCAATTGAAGGAGCAAATTCTTTCGAGAATTACTCCGGCTAAGGAACGGTTACAGACGCAAAGCGCTGCGGTTCAGTCAGGCCAGCGCTTGGGGTTATTTAAAAATGCTGTTAAGTGGCTGCTGGGCGCGCTGATTTCTAGTGTTTTGTTTTTTACACTGTGGCGCGGTACTGACTGGGCTCGGTAGTAGTTTTGAGTTGTTAGTTTTCAGTTAAATGTAAGGTGGGTAATGCATTTGTGTCAACAACCAGGTCCAAGGTAGTATCAGACTTTTGTGTGAGGATTAGTGCCTAGATCCCCCCTACCCCCCCTTCCGAAGGGGGGGACAAGAGCATTTGCGTCACCCCCTACTCCCCTTATTAAGGAGATTTAGGGGGAGCGAGACTCAGCTACAAGCGAGCTATATGGACATAACTAAAAACAAGTTAGTATAGTTTAACGCGCTACTTTGAAATTGGAATAGTCCGACTTTTAGTCTTAATATAAATAATTTTTGTTTTAGCATCCCGTTCAAGGCTGGGAGTTCTCGATGTTTTGTTATAATAGTCTGCATCCTCTAAATAGTCTAAAGGACTAACCGCGTAGCAATCACAGCGGATACCGAAGCGATCGCATTTGCCAATTACATAAAAATTATCGTTGTCCATTGCTATTCTCAAGCCTAAGTTGTATCTGTAATCGTCAAATTCTGCACTGGTAAGGTGCTCATAGTTGACAAATAACTGTGAAAAAACACTCGACACCGCGATCGCCAAAGCTAGCACAGACAACCCAATTGTAGCCCAGGTAGTAGAGGATTTTGTCTTCTGCGTTGGTTCACAAAGCGGAACAACCATGAGAATCAACACCAGCAGCAAAATTATGCCAGTCAGCGGTATGCCTGCATGGTTGTAAAAAAGCACTGCCCAGTAAAAAACAGCGATCTTGTCGATTGGCACATCACTTTTCAAATCGCCTTGCAAGTTAGCTGGTTCCTGTCCTAAAAACCCAGATATGCTAATCGACACTGCCAGCACCAGAGCACCGATACCGAGCAACATTGTCCAATTTTGCCAGCCAGTTTTTTGTGTCACTTTTGAGTTTTACAGTGGATTGTAGAATGGATTAAGAATTTACAGCTTATTCCACGTTTATGAAGGACACCGCGCGATCGATCTATCCCCGTCCACAGGAGGGACACTCCAAGAGCCGTGTCCCTACAAACCTGGAATAAGCTGTAAATGCTGGCTGAGGGTATTTTCTAGTTTTTCGGCAATGCCTTCAACCCAGTTTTCATCTTGTTTTGTATAGCTGCGGGGCGCGTTAGCACCTAAAATTAAAACGCCTTGATTGTGGATGGGCTGACAGATGACTCCTTGAGTGTTTTCTGGCAAATAGTCAAATTCAATTTTGCCGGGATAAATATTGAGATTTACTAAATAAATTGGCTTGTTTTTGTCAAAGACTCGCTGCAAAATTGGCCCTGGTTTGACTTCTGAATTGACGCCTAAAATGCCGCGTCGCAATAGGACTTTTCCTTGATACAAAATCACGATCGACCTTGTGGCGGTATTTGTCAACAGCAAACGCGACGCCCAGGCTAATTCTATTTTGACAGCATCCGGCAAATCCGGCGCAAATTCAAAACCTTCTTCGCCGATAAGTTTTACGGAATCCGGCGATCGCGCTTGCACCTGCTGCCACAGCAAACCTGTTAAAATCAGCAGAGCGCTGATAATTACTCCTAAAGCGTCCGATCGAGCTTGAGAATCTGTAATTTGCTCTGTCAGCAAGCGGTTGACCATTAGCAGCGTACCTGCTAACCCTCCTGCAACTAAGGGCAATTGCCGCAAAACTTTATTGGGATCAGATTTAGTCATTAGTCATTAGTCATTAGTCATTAGTCATTAGTCATTGGTAATTGGTAGTTGGTAATTTAACTAATGCCAACTGCCAACTGCCAACTGCCAACTGACTTTATCCTACTTCTCCAATTTCGACAATTCGCTGGAACAGATAGCCGGTGCCGCGGGCGGTGAGAATTAATTCGGGATTGCTGGGGTCGTCTTCCAACTTTGCCCTAAGCCGCGAGATGTGAACGTCCACTACACGGGTGTCTACGTGGCGTTCTGGCGTGTATCCCCACACTTCCTGCAAAATTTCCGATCGCGAAAAAGGCTCTCCAGAACGGCTCACAAGCAGTTCTAACAGGCTGAATTCCATGCCCGTGAGGCGAATTCGTTCGTCGCCCTTGTAAACTTGGCGCTTGTTGGTGTCAATCCTAATATTGGTGACGTGGATGACTCCGGAACTAGGAATGCCCGATGCGCCGTTTTTGTCAACCCTCCGGAGTACCGAACGGATGCGGGCTTCAAGTTCTTTGGGAGAGAAAGGTTTGACGACGTAATCGTCGGCGCCCAATTCTAAACCGGTGATGCGATCGGCTACGTCTCCCAAAGCAGTTAGCATGATGATAGGCACGTCTGACTCTTTGCGCAACTCCTGACACACGCCGTAACCGTCGAGCTTCGGCATCATCACGTCCAAAACCACTAAGTCGGGTTCGGTGTTGCGAAATGTTTCGAGAGCTTCTTCGCCGTCAGCAGCGGTGACGACATCGTAGCCAATCATGGAAAGGCGAGTCTCCAGAATGCGGCGGATACTGGCTTCGTCATCGACTACCAGAATTTTTTCTTTATGATTTTCCAAGTTACCGAGCACTCCTTAAGTTACATTTCAGATAATGTTAATTTTTTGTACCCTATCATAGAAGACACAAATTGAATCATGTGTGGGGAGCGGTCTGAAAGCTTGATAATTGCTTTAACTCAGACTTTTCTAAATGTTAGGGTGACTATTTATCATAGTAAACAATGCCTAAGCCTCGAATACAATATATTTGTCGGGAATGCGGGTATGATTCACCACAATATTTTGGCAGGTGTCCTAGCTGTCAGAAGTGGGATTCTTTTGACGAGCAGGTAGAACAACCTACTGCTGGTGTGTCGCGGGCTGGTTTAACAGGGGTGACAACTAAGACAGCGGGCGGTTCGCCTCCTGATAAGTCGAAGGGTCAACCAAGGGTATCTTTCAGATTATCGCAGATTGCCGACCAAACTCAGTCTCGCTGGCCTTCTGGTTACGGGGAGCTCGATCGAGTTTTGGGAGGCGGGATTGTTCCCGGATCGCTGGTGTTGATTGGGGGGGAACCGGGAATCGGGAAATCGACCCTGCTGTTGCAGGTGGCGAATATGTTGTCCCGCAAGGATCGCATACTGTATGTCAGTGCGGAGGAGTCCGGCCAGCAGGTGAAGTTGCGATCGCAGCGTTTGGGCGTGGCTAATCCGGTTGAATTGTCAAGCAACGGCGGGCATAAATCCGGCAGCAACGGGGAAGCTAAAAAGGATTCCGAGGACAATTCAGCGGAGAATTTCTATTTGCTTCCAGAGACGGATTTAGAAGTTGTCTTGCGGGAGTTGGAAGCGCTGAAACCGAATGTGGCGGTGATTGACAGCATCCAAACTATTTATTTTGCTAGTTTAACATCGGCTCCGGGTTCGGTGGCTCAGGTGCGGGAATGTACTTCGGCTTTGATGCAGGTTGCGAAAAGGGAAAATATTACTTTATTTATTGTCGGTCACGTTACGAAAGATGGAGCTTTGGCCGGGCCGAGGGTTTTAGAACATTTAGTAGATACTGTACTTTATTTTGAGGGCGATCGCTTTGCTTCTCACCGACTTTTGCGATCGATGAAAAACCGTTTCGGCGCTACTCACGAAATCGGCGTTTTTGAAATGGTAGCGAACGGTTTGCGAGAAGTAGATAATCCGTCGGAGTTGTTTTTAGGCAATAAAGATGAATTTTCGCCCGGTACTTCGACGACTGTTACTTGCGAAGGAACTCGACCGATTTTAGTAGAAATTCAGGCGTTAGTCAGCCCTGCGAGTTTTGGTTCGCCGCGCCGCACTACTACTGGTGTGGACAACGCTAGATTGCAGCAAATTTTAGCTGTTTTGGAGAAAAGGGTGGGGATTCCTTTATCTAAATTAGATGTGATTTTGGCGACGGTGGGCGGGTTGAAGGTGGACGAACCGGCGGCGGATTTGGCAGTTGCGATCGCCGTTGTGGCCAGTTTTCGCGATCGGGTAATCGATGCGCGCACTGTTTTGCTCGGAGAAGTGGGTTTGGGGGGACAGGTGCGGCCCGTTTCGCAATTAGAGTTGCGGCTGAGGGAAGCGGCGAAATTGGGTTTCAAAAGGGCGATTATTCCTAAGAATCAACCGGTGCCGGAGTTGGGGATGGAGATTATTCCGGTGGCGAAGGTAATCGATGCAATAATTGCAGCGATTCCGGCTACTCCCGCTCAGTTGCAGTCGGTTGATTTGGAGGAAGAGGATTTGTTTAATTGAGTTAGAATTGTGATGTTATAAATTGATAGTAAAGAGGCAAGAATTATGTATCAAGTAGACATTATTGAGGCCAAAGAAAAGCTTCTGGAATTAATCGAAGCGGCGATGAGAGCGGAAGAAATTGCGATTACTCAAGATAACCAGCCTGTTGTAAAATTGGTAGGAATACCCAAACAAGTTAAACCCAATCGGCAAGCAGGAAGTGCCAAAGGAATGGTTTGGATGTCCGATGATTTTGACGAACCGCTAGAAGAGTTTAAGGAGTACATGGAATGAGGTTGTTGTTGGACACTCATGCCTTTATTTGGTATACGACAGACAGTTCGAGACTCACCGCAACAGGGCGATCGCTAATTGACAACGGAGAGAACGATATTCTCCTCAGTACAGCTAGCGTCTGGGAAATGGCGATCAAACATAGTATAGCCAGGCTAACTTTTAGTAGGCCTTTCATGGAGTTTATCAAGCAGCAGATCGCAGTTAATAGAATTGAGATACTGGAAATAACTTTCGACCAAATTGAGGTTGTGGCTTCACTGGCTTTGCATCACCGTGACCCATTTGACAGGCTGATAATTGCACAATCTATGGCAGAACAGATACCGATTTTGAGCGTTGATGCTATTTTTGATGCTTATGCGATCGCGCGGGTGTGGTGAATTAAGTTAGTTTAAAAATAAAGAGGCGAAGATCAAACAATTTAAAATCATCATTGAAAAACATTCCGAGGGTTATGTAGCCTATCCCCTTGGTATCAAAGGTGCCGTAGTTGGTGAAGGTGACACCTCTGTAGCAGCGAATAGCTGATGTCAAGTCAGCTATTCGCTGCTACATGGAAGTATTTGGCAAAGAAACAAGGGAAAACGAATCACCTGCGATCGAGACTTTTTTAGTAGAAGCAGAGGTGGCTATTTAATGTCAAAGTTTCCTGTCGATGCTTCTAAAAGACAAGTCATCATACCAATTCACTATGAAGGTACACTAAAATCTAGGGTAAAAGTAGAGGAAATCCAATATGGCGAACAAACTTCAGG
>NZ_JAUBPO010000055.1:0-50284 GCF_036700785.1 Microcoleus sp. S28C3
TGTTCCATGTCATTTAATTTACCAGATTTTGAACACCATTTTTTGCGTTCACTCTCCTACCCCCCCTGAACGGTTACAATATATCTCCGGCGGCAGTCAACTTGTTTGGTCGCCCGATCGCACAAAAATTGCTTTCCTATTCGGCGCTTATCCGAAACAGCAAATTTACACAATTAATGCCGAGGGAACAAACCTCAAAAATTTGACAAAAAACCCGCAACATGAGGTTTACAACGTCAAACTATTTTGGTCGCCCGACAGCAGCCGCATTGCTTACTATTACAATAAACCTGGCGATTCATCAGGCGAACAGCAAGATATCTACCTGCTCGACATTAAGCGGGGGACAGCCAAGAACCTCACCCAAAAACCCAGAAACTACGACGAACTTTCATGGTCGCCGGATGGCAAACTTATTGCCTTCGTCGCCGGAGACTTCAACAATCAAAAACTATACACAATTAATGCTGACGGGAACCAGCTAAATCAACTAGCTACCCGGCTAAAACCGTCGGGAATTTCAGAATTAGCTTGGTCTACTGACAGCCAGCAAATTGCTTTTATATATAATGAAATCCAAGGAGACAAAAGCAACTTGTATGTAATTAATCGGGACGGTTCGGTATTAACTAAATTAACAAATGACCAGGATTTGAATGCTAGCAATCCGGTTTGGCAACCGCAGTAAAGTTACGGGTTAATTAATACAGTCGTGGATACAAAAAGCAACGGAGGAGGACACGGCAATGCCGTTTCCCTACCCGAAAAAAATCGTAGCACGGGCGAAGACCCGCCCGCGATCGCGAGAGATGTAACTATCGCCTGATTAATTAATTGTAGGGAAACGGCACTGCCGTGTCCTGACTGTGGGTAATATTAATTCCCATGCCACCGGATTTAATATTCTGCATCCAAGACTGTCAAATTGGGGAAGATGCAATAATTTTTTTCTCCTTTAATTGCTGGTTAACTTGCAACTCATTTGACTCAAGTTCCTCATGTTTTTCATCCTGCACCTGTTTGTCAATTTTGGGCAACTTTAAAATCGCCCCAGCTAAAACCCAATAATACACGGACACTGGATCTACATCCAGTGGATAGTATTGAGGATTGATCGTAATAAATCCCACAAACACCCAAAAACTAGCTCCGTAACTCCGCAAACTTTTGTCTTTCACAGAACGGTAAGCTCTAAAACCTAGAAAAGCTAAGTGTAAAACCATGAGTTGAAAAGCAATCATTCCGGGATAACCTAGTTCGTACATCAACTTAGGTTGGAAAGTTTCAATTAGTTGCGGGTTGCCAAATATCCGCGTTGAATTAGTCGCTCGTCCCACACCTCTACCGAAAGGTCTGTCAATGATAAAATTGTTGCTCTGCTCGAACTGATTAAAAAGAAACTGCTGGGGCGGTGCAGCATTCCAGCGGCTAACAAAACTCTCCCACCGCTGCTCGATAATTCCCGGGTTAATTGCTGCACCGACAAACAGCAGAATCGCCAGTCCTGCACCGATGGGAATAAATCGTTTTAAATTAACTAATTGACCGGTGAGAACTAGCAGGATTGCCGTGGCAACTGGAACCATAACTAAAGCAGCTCTTTGACCGGAAATAACTGCATTGGCAAATACTAATGCCATGCCAAATAAACCGATAACTCGCCACCAGAATGAAGGGTCGCAAAAGGCAGAGGCAAAGGTTAGAAAAGCATTAGAAATTAAAAACCACGCCCACTGCCAAGGCGCTACAAAAGTTCCCGGTAAGCGGATAAACTTAACTTCTGGACTGAACACCAAAGAACCGCCGACAAAACATCTAGCTTGCAGTGTTGCTTTATATAATTCTTCTCCGGTCATTCCTCGGGTACCCGCGCATCTTCCACTTTGCAGCAACAGGTACTGAATCAAACCGAGAAGGCAGCAAACGATCGCCAAAATTAGGTGCATTCGACTAAAAAATACCAAATCCTTCTTAGTGCGGAGCAGATAATAGGTGCAAGCAATCAGCGGTATGTAACCTATCAATACTTTTAAGCCGAGAATTCCTTGGAGAATGGGTTTTTCGCCCTTCATAGGGTTGAGCTGCATTTCCCCGTTGACAAAAATTAAAGTCAGCATTGCCATCATCAACAGGATACTGAAGGTAGAAAGCATTTGTTTGGGAATGAACAGGGGCAACTGTTTCTTTTTGCAGCTTTGAATTAGGGCGATGAGAGCTGGTATGTAGAAAGCATCTTTGGCTACTTGAAATGCAGCATTCCCGCCGCCAATTGCGTAAGTAATTGTACCGCTGAAAGGCAGGTAAATTAGAAAAGCCCATAAAGCTTGACGGGGGTATTTGTAGGAAAGCAGCAAGATGGCTGCGGCTGCGCCTCCTGAAATAGCAATCTTAGGGCGGGCTACGAACAACAGGGGGATGCTGACAGCAAGGCTGACTAAGCAGCTTATGGCGATCGCCTGCACCAATTCATTGCGCTTTTGTGAAGTTTTGCGTTTTTGTGCTGCTACTTCTTTTTTGCTTAGCGCTGTTGTTTTTTCGCTATGCTTGTGTTTGGATTTCTTGGCTTTACGTTTGGTTTTCAACATAACTTCTAGAAGGCACTCAGATGTAGAAGGCACTCAGATGTAGAAGGTAGAAGGCAGAATGAATAGAAGCAAAAATATTGTTGCAGATGTGGTTACTTATTCTTAAAGTCAAGAACGAGAAAAAGTCTCGGTCGAGATTGTGGGTGTGACGCGGGCAAAAATTAGACAGGCGACCTTGTAGAATATAACTGCTGGATCTATAATGTACAAATCTCGAAAAAATAATTTTAATCGAGCGGTAAAAATGAATATGAAATTAACAAAATTTGTATCGATCGGCTTTGCCCTTCTTTTAGGAGCAAGCGCGAGCATATTATCTAGCAGCAGTACAGCATTAGCGGCCGAAAAAATTGTCCTTACATTTGGCCCGATCAGACAAACCATCAATATCACTGACTTAGAAGACTTTGCTAAAGATGGCACGACGACCCCAACCCTCCAACAAATTATCCGGTTTTCCAAAATGGACGCGCAAGTATTGCGCGGGTTCATGGGTCTAGAAATCGGTTTAAAGCCTGCTAATCTGGCCAGGGTAGTTTACAGCACCCCGGGAGAGAAAATTACTGACGAAATCGGTCAAGCAATTCGGACTCAGCGCCGCACAGAAAGCGGCAAAGCTCTGCGGGCGGCGATGATGCTGGCGGCCGGGGACGACGGTAAGGTTTCGCTGCTGGAAATCCTGAAAAAGTATCCTCTGACCGAGGTTTACGTAGATGTTGCCAGCATTAGCGCCGCTGTTGGGAAAGTTCAGAGTTTAGCCGGAAATATGCAAAGCCTGCTTCAAGATGTGATGCGATCGACAAGTCGCACAACTGAAACAACTCGCACCGAAAGTCCGATCGAACCTCGACGCAGCGTGCAGCCAACAACTCCGCCTCCAGCGCCGCGCCGCGCCGCCCCCTTGCCAGCACCAGCACCGCAGCCTGTGACGCCGGTGAGAGGGCTTTGGTAAAAAAATCATAAATGTGTCTTAGGGGCGGGTTTAGCCCGCATTTGTGGCATTCTGCAGACAATTTTGAGACAAAACCCGCCCTACCCCTATCCTAACCGCCAAGAGGGTTAGGACTCCCGAAGCAATCAATTTTTCTTGAGCAATTTTTTGAGCAACTTCGGAACCTCCGAAGGCCGAGCCGCCACAGGTATGCCCGCCTCTTCAAAAGCCGCCATTTTGTTTGGGGCCGTAACTCCAAAGGCTTTCTGGGCAGCAGCGCGAGAACTGATCAGGATGCCGGCATGGCCCAAAGACGGCCCTTTGGGAGCGTAGCGGCCCGCCAGATAAGCAACCACGGGTTTGTCGATCGCCGAGGCGATGTAAGAAGCAGCAGCTTGTTCGCTCCACCCGTCAACTTCCCCCACCAAAACCATCGCTTCCGTACTGTCGTCTTCGTCCAAAATTTGCAGCCACTGCATAAAAGAAGAACCGACAATCGCGTCGCAACCAATACAAACCGCCATCGACTGTCCCAACCCAGCCTCAGTCAGTTCTAGGGCAACTTCGTAAGTCAAAGTGCTGCTGCGGCTGATCACCCCCACCGAGCCGGGAGTGTAAAATTCCTTGGGGTGAGTTCCCAGCAGCAGTTTGTCGGGCACAATTATTCCCGGACCGTTAGGCCCGATTACCAAAGTTTCAGTAGCCTCTGCTTTTCTGACTAAGCGCACCATATCCAGAGGAGGCACTCCCCCTGTGACGATCGCGATTTGCCGAATTCCTCCCGCGATCGCTTCTAGAGCCGCATCCAGCACCGAGTAAGCGTCTACAAAAATTACCGCAGTGTCAACGTGACCCACTGCCGCCACTGCTTGTTCTACCAAATCAAAAATTGGAATTCCCTCCATTTCCAGCCCACCCCGACCGGGACTGACACCGGCGACTACATTTGTGCCGTATGCTTTCATCATCAGGGCGGCGCGGGTTGACGCGGGAGATTCTGTAATGCCCTGTACAAGGACTTTGCTTTCAGGAGTTAAATTCATTTTTTCCCACTTGACACTCGATCTGTAAAAAGCAGAAGGCCTTCATCTGTAGAGAAATCTCGTTTTTTGCCGATCGACTGCCGCTACTTGACGGAGGATACAGAAGCGGCTGCGGCCTCATCCAAAGTGCTAGCTAGCTGCACCGGCAACTGTCCCAAACGCTTTTTAACAGCATCAGCATCGATCTCTACCAGCCGCAGCACAACCTGGATGTGGCGGTTAGCGCGAGCTTTCCGTTCCAAATAGCCGGCTACTGCGGCGATTATTTCCTCGCTCTTGGAGGCGCTGCCCAAAATATTTACAAGTATCACCTTAACGCTTTTATCCTGAGCGACTAACTCCAGACCCAAATCTGCGCGATCGCGCAGGGCATTTGCTGCATCGTAGCGCTCTAGGGAACCCATATTCACAAAATTAGCTGGTTTTCCTCCTTGGTGGGTTACAGCATCCAGAGTTGCCATTGTCAGGCCCACTCCGTTGCATAAAATCCCGATATTCCCGTCTAGTTCGATTAATTGCAGGGATTCGGAATTCGAGATTGGGGATT
The DNA here is from genome assembly GCF_036700785.1 of Microcoleus sp. S28C3. Taxonomy (NCBI): domain Bacteria; kingdom Bacillati; phylum Cyanobacteriota; class Cyanophyceae; order Oscillatoriales; family Microcoleaceae; genus Microcoleus; species Microcoleus sp. S28C3. The sequence goes on from NZ_JAUBPO010000055.1 coordinate 5,107, forward strand.
GAGATTTGGGGTCAAACTCCGGCGATTGCTGAACCTTCGAGTTGGAATTAAGGCGATCGCCAGGGACATGGGGACTTCTCCTTTCCCGTGCCAGCCCGCCCAAGAGCCTATTCTCCGAGAGTGCTGCCAAATCTGGATGTCGCCCCAAGGCCTCGTTGTTGGCAGTGACTTTACCGTCTAAAGCCATTACCTCTCCCGTCGGACTGATGCCGAGAGGATTGATTTCTACTAAATCTAAATCTTTTTCGACAAACAGCCGGTACATTTTCTCGACAATGGTGCTCACGGATTGAATCAAGCCTCCCTGCAATCCCATTTTCAGCGTGAGACGCCTCGCGTAGAATGGGGAAAATTCCTGGTCTACAGCAACTTGCTGCATTTGCTCGATCGACCCTTCGACATCCATGCCTCCTTGTCTCGAACCCAGAAGAACCGGGCGTCGCGCTACGGGGTCTAGGAGTACCGCTAAGTACAATTCTTGGTCGGCGTTGTACTTTGCTTCTGCCAACAGGACTTGGGGATATTCATTCTCGATCGGCAAATTAAAAATTGTTTGGGCGGCAGCTACTGCATCGATCGTATTTTCCACAAACTTGATACCGCCCGCCCTGCCCCGTCCCCCAGCCCGCACTTGCGATTTGAGTACAACGGGGTAGGGAATTTTTAGTCCTTTGAGGTCGGCGGGATTGTCAATCCGCTGCGACGGCAAAATTGGAATTGCCATCTGGCGAAATAAAGATTTAGCTTGGTACTCTAACAAATCCATTATCAATTACGGGTGACGGGTAGTTGGCAACAAGCAATTCGTCCTAATTGGCAATTCATAATTAATAGATAGTAATTGGTTTTTTGTCAAGTTAAAAGTTAAAAAGTTTCGCTTTTATCTTTTAATTTTCGACTTTTGTATTGCCCATTACTTATTCGCTATTACCGCTCGCCGATTACCTATTACCTAAGCTGTTTCAAAGTGTTTTTTTCTCGGAATTGCCAAATTTTACTCTTAGGCTCTGGTGGGGACATATTTGGCGAGTTTTGGTGTTTTTTTGTCTCCGAAAATCTTCGGACTTTGGGCAATACTGTGCCGAGATATTTCTGCTAATTGTTTACTTGATGCTACTAGCAGCGCCTTGATGGACGGTTTTAACCCATTTGAGCCGCTTGGGCCGCACCGCAATCCGAGCCGTCACAGTCCCTACCAACAGCCAGTGGAACATATACACAGTACCCCGCAGCGTTTGCAGCAAGGTGACAAAAACTCGCCTTACCTCAAATTTGGTCTCTTTGCGAGTGCGGCGCAAACCGACAAACATTCCCACCACCGACAAAGTAAGGGTCATCACAGTTAGGGGACTGGCGATGGGCATCCGGCGCAGCACAATTGACATCAAAAAGTCGGGTAGCGCTACTGTGGGCAAGAAATATTGAGATACCCAAAATCCAAATAAATCCCAAGTTTTCCGAGTTCCCATGCGGTTGCGCACAATTAGCCGCCAGTAGTCAAGATAACGCTGATAGCCGCCTTCTGCCCAGCGATTGCGCTGATGCCACAGAGCGCGAGCGTTAGTGACTCCTTCTTCTGACACGGCTGGGAAAGCGAGAAATTCAATGTCCCATTGGTCTAGGTGCAGCCTCACCGTCAAATCCAGGTCGTCGGTAATCGTTTCCTCGTTCCAGCCGCCGCAGCGTTCCAAGGCGTTGCGACGCATGAATTGGCCGTTACCGCGCAATTCTCCAATGCCGCCGATCGCAATCCGCTGCTGTTGGAAAAAACTGTCGAGAGCCATTTCTGCTTCTTGGCCGCGAGTCCACAAATTTACCGCAGCATTGGCGATGGCTTTTCTGACTTGCACAGCCCCTACCTGTTCTCGATCGAACACCGGCAGCACGCGGCGCAGCAAATCCGGCGTTACTGTCGCGTCGGCGTCAAATATCCCCACAAATTCTCCGCGAGTCAGCGGCAACACTTGATTCAGGGCTCCCGACTTGCCGCCGCTGGCATTTGCTCCTCTGCGAAATACTTTGAGCTGGGGGTACTTTTTGGTGAGCTGTTCCAATACTAGCGGCGTGCCGTCGCTGCTGTGATCGTCGATCGCCCAAACTTCGTAGCGGTCGATCGGATAGTCTACATTGCAGATTGATTCTACGAATCTGGCAATCACCGCTTCCTCATTTTTCGCCGCCACCAGCAGCGACACGTAGGGCCAATCCTCTCGACTTTCATCGGCAAGAGGCGGCAGTGCGGGCTTGGGCGAAGCAAACAAAACTCGAAATGCGTGCATCCACAGCAGTCCTGTCAACCCCCACACTAACCACGCACCCCAAGAAATCAAGTGCAGGGCGATCGTGCCGCCCCAAATCGCAGTCAGCACCGCAGCGGCTTTTCCCCGGCGTCCCCGGTACAGATTTTGAGGAAAAGAGGGAGTTCCCGGCACAGACACCGCAACCGGGAGCTTTGCTTTTGTTTCCGCGTCAAACACCCTGTCGCCAATGTCTGGTATCGCAAATACTTTGCCGAGCTTCGAGTTCGAGGTCAAACTCTTGAGCTCTTCTTGAGCTAAATCAGAGATGTCCAAGTTAAGCTCGCTGCGAGCGTCGTTTTCTGGCCAAGAACTCTGCTGCATAGGTTACTTGATTCAACCACCAATAGTTTTTGATTTTAGAGATAAGTATTTACTGTACCAGTTTCTGGTCTTTTGTCGAAAGCACACGGGAGGACAAGCAGCGGCCTGGCTGCTTGTCCTCCCGTGTAAACGGGCATTGCAGAGATTATTTGGGATGACTTTTACTTGCGATCGACCAGGAATATCTGCTAGTTTTTTCTGGGGATCTCAACTATCTGTTAGTAATAATTGTCTGAGGTGGAAATATGTCTATTCCTCAACTCAAGCCAGCCGACGACAAAGAAGTGAAAGTCTACGCGCCTTTCTGTCAAGAGCCCAGGCGCAAGTTTTTACCGCACGCTATTGGCCTCTACAAGCTCAAAAGCTTGGAGGGGGCAAGAAAAATTGACGGCGGCGACGATGTGCCGTTTGTCGCTAGTTGGAATATCTCGTCGCTGCCGATCGACTTAACCCGCTGTCGGGTGTTGTTTGACGGCAATGCTGAACTCAGCTACGAAGTGACTATGCAAAGCTCTGAGTTTGTCAGTTGCTTAATTGAGGTACTCCTGACTTTTCAGCGGACTCGTACCGTCGATTTTTCTAAAACGTTTTACCGCAAGCTGATGCGCATGGATGAATAACTTTCACCGCAGCCGCCCTGCCGAAAGTTCGCAATTGACAATCAAGCAATTTAATCCGGGGCCCCCGGATTGATTCGTGGATCGAGAAAAAAGCTCCGAATCCCGATCGCCAGCCCCTGGATTTATCAGTGGGGTCGCTTTCTTCAATCTAAAATCTAAAATCTAAAATCTAAAATCGATTGACGGGCGCCATAACTGGCGTACCAATAGTGTAATGCCACCGGGACATTACATGATTGGTGCGCCAGTCCTATTTGAGAAGCCCAATAGTAACTGAGTTCTTGACATTATTTTCAAGAATCCCTTTGGGCGCGAACACTTATCCCCACCGCTTGCAGCAAATCTACAGCAGTTTTCCGTTGAGCGCGATACAGATTTCGCGTAGGGACTCAGGCTTTGTCTGAGTCCCTACCTGTATTTCATCCAATTGAAAACTGCTGTATTTGTTGTCGAACAAGCTCAAGAGCCTATTTCGGACATTCATTATTTGTGCAAGCAAGTGCGATCGCGCAATCTGATTTCGTTCAAATTTTGCGGCTCGGTAGCTGAGAGGAAAGCGCTGTATATCCGCCCAAGGAAACTCAATCTACAGCCCTTGAACTGCGATCGGGCTGGGATCGCAATCAGCCTTTGGACTGCTACCGAAATGCCAGCCCACCGCACCCGACAATTTATGTGTTTAGAAGCTAGAAGCCCGCTCCTAAACAGCTTATCGCTTGCAGTGCAAGATATCAGTTTGAACGAGGGCGATCGCACTAATAATTAATAACTAATAATAAATATCCCTTTTCAATTGTATGCAAAACTGACTAGGACACAGGCTATGCTCTCTCCCTACCGAATACTTGTATTTTATAGATATAAAACAGCCCTCAATTCCCCGGTAAAGGCTTTTGTAGGGATAAAAATTCCCACTTATACCGTGCTGCTTTTCTTTGATACGGCTCGTACTCACTGTTTAAAAAACGCAATTAAGTTTGCTGAATACTGTCATAGAATAAACATTTGACAAGGGTATTATTATCTCTCATAGAGTTATCAAACACTGCTAAAACAATCTGATAAAAGCGATTTTTACAAAAAAAATAGGTAAAAAAATCCCAAGAGAAGGGGTATCAACAGGTGAATAAAAGTTTCAATCAAAAAAACATTCTGCGCAAAAGCGACAAAATCGAGTATAATAGCATTGCCAAATTGAGTCGCAGTGCAGAAATACTGTTGAATAAACTAAAATTCTTGAAATAGACAGGTGCAAATTGAGGAGTGAAGGCGTACCCAAATTGACTAAATATTTGCTGATCGGTTCCACAAAAGCTTACAGCGGCAAGTCCGCGATCGCCCTGGGGATGGCACTCGGACTCCGGGCAAAAGGACTGGGCGTCGCCTACGGCAAACCTCTGGGAACCAGTTTCAGCTCCGAGGGAGCTGGGATCGAGGACGAAGACGTGCGGTTCGCGGTAGAGACGCTGAAGCTCTCAGAAAGTCAGATGCCGTCCACACTGCTGTATTTGGACGAAGAGACGGTTCACAAGCGTTTGCGGGGAGAAGACGAGACAGATTACCGCCAGTCTTTAGCGCAATATTTGCAAGCTCCCAGTGGAGATTTGGTGCTGTTAGAAGGCCCAGCTAATTTGGAGGAAGGCAGTCTGTTTGACTTGTCTTTAGCTCAAGTCGCTGAGGCAGTTGATGCCTCTGTGCTCTTGGTAGCCCGCCCGATCGATCTGTATATAGACGATTTGCTGTCGGCTAAGGGGCGTTTGGGTTCGCGCTTGGCTGGCGTGGTACTCAACGACGTTCCCTCGGACAAACTCGAAGCGGTAACGGCGACTGTGCGGCCTTTTCTGGAGGCACAGGGCATTCCTGTTTTGGGAATGCTGCCGAGAAGCGCTTTGCTGCGAAGTGTCAGTGTCAAAGAATTGGTACACCAATTGAAAGCTGACGTGCTCTGCCGTCGAGACCGTTTGGACTTGATGGTGGAAACCTTGACAATTGGCGCGATGAATGTTAGCTCTGCTCTTAAGTATTTCCGCAAAGCGAGAAATATGGCGGTGGTGACGGGGGGCGATCGCACGGACATTCAGTTAGCGGCTCTGGAAAGCTCGACTCAGTGCTTAATTTTGACAGGCCACTTGCCTCCTTCTCCCCTAGTGATCGGCAGGGCAGAAGAAATGGAAATTCCAGTTTTGTCTGTTGATTTGGATACTTTAACCACGGTAGAAATTATCGACAGCACCTTTGGCAGCGTGCGACTGCACGAACCGATCAAGGTGGAATGCGTTACTCAGCTAATGGCAGAACATTTTGACCTGGAGCGTCTGATGGCATCTTTGAGCCTGGGCGATCGAGTCCATTAATAAGGCTGCCGGATCTCAGGCAAGAAGGTATTCGGCAGTAGGCATTCGGCAGAGAGAATTTTTTGTTTAAATAAATAAAAAGCCAAAATTCTTAAATTCTCAATTTTTCTTGAATTCTACTTTGAGCTCCGGCTGCCGAATGCCTTCAGACATTCTGCCTTCTGGCTTCCTCAAATCTCCCCATCTTCTCGTCAAATCTCGTCAATCAGCAATTCTTAACTTCTTTTTGGCGGCAATGGCTAGTGAGTCTGCTAAAATCCACAACGTAGTTTTATTTAATTTAATAAATTCTTTGAGTCAATCAATTGAGCTACCCAGAGTAGATGATTTTTTACAAGAACTTGCGGCGATCCAGCAAACCAGCTCCAAGCGGATTGCTCTTTTGGGTTCTCGCCACGTTCCTATTACCCACCAGCAGCTAATTGAGATGCTGAGCTACGCCATAGTTCTGGGAGGCAATCAGCTCATCACTTCTGGCGCTACAGGCACCAATTCAGCCGCAATTCGGGGGGCAATGCGAGCAGATCCTAATCTGCTGACGGTGATTTTGCCGCAAAGCATGAGCCGCCAGCCCCGGGAGTCTCGCGACCAACTCGAACAAGTGATACATTTGGTAGAAAATCCCAAAAATGACAGTTTGTCTCTCCCGGAAGCAAGCGCCATGTGCAATCAGGAGATTATTTCTCGGTGTCAGCAACTGATCTGTTTTGCTTTTCACGAAAGCCACACTTTGCTGAAAACTTGCCAGGATGCGGAGGAACAGCGCAAAGTGGTTACTCTGTTCTATTTTGATTGAACTGCGAGGCGGATGATGCTGTTGGGATTGCCTGTGCCTGTTATTCTGCTTGATTGTATTGCTGCTGCTGCTGCGCTGGTTTACGCACCGTTTTTGGTGGTTGCGTTCGCCCGCTTGCAGCTAGGCTACGACCAAGCAGCCCCTCGCGCTATGTTTGAGAAGTTGCCTGCTTACGCTCAGCGGGCAACTTGGGCTCACCAAAATTCGTTTGAGACGTTTATGCTGTTTTCAGCGGCGGCTTTGATGGCTTTTGTGACGGGGGTAGATTCAGAGGCGGCGGGCTGGGCTGCGATCGCTTTTACGATCGCCCGGTTGTTGTTTTCGGTTTTCTATATTCTGAATGTGCCGCTGGGGCGATCGCTCATGTTTGCGATTAGTTCTTCTTGCACAGCTACTTTATTCTATTTCAGTTTAATGGCTGTTAATGGCTAATTGTTATTAGTCACTGGTAATTAGTCATTAGTCATTAGTTAAGAGACACTTAATTAATGACTAATTACCAACTACCAATTACCCATTACCAACTACCAATTACCCATTACCAATTACTAATTTATGGCTGCTAGTTATTCATTTGATATTGTCAGCGATTTCGATCGGCAAGAGTTAGTTAATGCTGTTGACCAAACAGTGCGGGAAATTCAAAGCCGATACGACTTGAAAGATACCAAAACAACCGTGGAATTGGGCGCTGAATCCATTACTGTCAATACGGACAGCGAATTTACTCTCGACGCGATTCACACTGTTTTGCAAACTAAAGCCGCCAAGCGGAATTTATCTTTGAAAATTTTTGATTACGGCAAAGCTGAACCGGCTAGTGGCAGTCGGGTGCGCCAAGAAATCAAACTCAAAAAAGGGATTGACCAGGAAATTGCCAAAAAAATCACTAAATTAATTCGAGATGAGTTTAAAAAGATTCAAGGATCGATTCAAGGTGATGCAGTGCGCGTTTCTGCCAAGGATAAAGATGATTTGCAGTTGGTGATTCAACGCTTGAAGCAAGAAGATTATCCGGTGGCTTTGCAGTTTACAAATTACAGGTAAATTTTTGAAAGCTAAGTATGGGATTCCCAGTTGTGCGATCGCCTCTTTGAGTGCGATAGAAATTGCGTTGCGCTTGCTGGAATTCGGAAATTTTGCTTTGTTGCAAGCTGATGCTGATGCTGACTAGATATTTGCACCAAATCAACTTGTATATCGGTTTGGCAATAGACTTCAGTACAATCAGTTTTCTCAACGGTCTGAACAAATCGATTCAGCCAAGCCTGAAGCTACTATGAGAATTTTGATGACAGGAGATTCGGTGCTCAATGGGAATAATACGGCGGATCGGATAGAAACTTTACAGAATTGTTCGCACCGCGTTTGTTGGGCATCAAAAAGCAGGTTCAGGTGCTAAATGCTTCTGCGGGCTTTTGGGAAATTGGCAATCAATTGGGATATATTTGCAAGTTTGGCACTTTTGAAAGCGATGCTGTGATATTGCAAATTGGTAGTCACGATTTGCAACAACATCCAACTAGCAGCGCGGGGTTGAAAAATAACCCCCTGATGCCGAATCGCCAACCGTTATTGGCAATGCAAGAAGAGTTTGACAGATACGTTATGCTCCGATTTTCCAGTGTTTTTGTGCCGAATTCCCCTGTGGCTAATGTGCCGGTGGCCGAAGCGCAACGGTTTAGGGAAAATATGCAGCGATCGCAAATAGTGGCTTTGGTTCGAGAGCGGAATATTCCGTTGTTTGTGTTGTATACTTGCGATCGCTCCGATTTACTGCCGATACCGAATCAGCCAAGGTTTAAATCTGAGCTTGTCGATCGGCTAAAAGCTTTGAAAATTCCAGTCACAGACACTCACGCAGCCTGGTCAAAATTGCCGAAAACCACGGTAGAAAGTTATTTTCGGGATGGCGTACACTCGACAGCCCCAGCCTATGAATCAATCGCAGATTTAGTCTTTCAGCAGTTGCGTACTGAGAAAAAATTAGCTGCTTGCTCATTAACTAATACCAACTCTGAAAGGTAGTGCCACACATATATTTTACGCGATCGTCTGTAAGGAAACGGTATTGCCCTTTCCCGATCCGGCTCGGCGAATTTCAATAATTGGTAGAAAATTTAATTGTGTAGCAATATCCGATCGAAATTGATATTAAATATCTAAACTCATGACAAGAATTTCTTGATGATACAAGCCCCCGGATTTATCCGTGGAATCAATCCAAAATCTCAAATCTAAAATCCTCAAGCCCCGAATTTGTCCGTGGGGTAAATCCAAAATCCAAAATCTAAAATATAAAATCGAATGACTCTTTTAGTCTCAATTTTATCGGCACTTGCTGCAAGTTGGTCACACTTAACCGACGTAAATCCTGCGGCGCTGACTGCTGATGGAAAACCCGGTTTCTGCATCCACGACTATATTTTACGTTGTTTTAACTGGATCTATTTAGCTGCCGAAAGATGGGATGGACATCAGGATGTCTGTGATGGATGGCGGCGAAGCCACAAAATATGTCAAATATATCACCAAAGCCAATGCTACAGCTTTAATTGCTTTAACGACGAGTGTTGTGGAAGAAGAAAGAGCGATTCCTCTTTCAGCAGGTTGTAAAGAACATATAATTTTTGCAACATTAACTAAACATTTAGGGGGAAAATATATTTATGAGGCAATGCAATCCCATAATGGTGATAATCTAACGAAAGCAGAAGCAACATCAGAAACATTTAAAGTAAGTAGGTCGGCGGGATTAAACTGAACTATGTAACTTTATGTAAACAGGGTCTCCTAGTGCTGCTTTCTTGGGATTTTGATACTTGACGATCGTTTACATAGTTGCGTTTTGTTTTACAGCGCCGACCTAGTTAAGGCCCCATGAATGGATGATAAGCTTATCTAAAGCTGTGTTAGAAGCTAACACACAAAATGTGATGAAAGTAATGCAGGAAATTCCTGAAACTGAACTATTTTTAATCAAAAGCCTGACTGAATTAGCACGTGAATTTCAATTTGAGCAAATTCTTGATTTAATTGAACCTTTAATGGTTCATAATTGAGATTTGACAGTTTTTGTAAAGCAAGTTGATACTAAAAAATGATCGCAAAAAAACAGTTTTTTAACCTTTTAAATGGTCTCGGATTAGAAATAAAAAATCCCCACTGGTGGCTTCAAGTTCTGATTATTTCCATTGTTTATCCTTTGATTTGTTGGCTGCTCACGAATAATCATAAAATATCCAGTATTACGATTATTCCACCATATCTTTCACCTGTTTGGCCCGGAACAGGATGGATGTTCGCCACTTTATTGGAGTGGGGTTATTCTCGTTGGTTAGGTATCTTTATGGGTCAATTGATTGCGACCTTAATCATGTGGCCGATATCCCCAAGCTTATTATGGAGTGCTATTTTCAATAGTATTAGTGTAACGATTTGGAATTTATTGGCAGTATTTGTGATTAGACGGTTAACTCGCACAAAATTTCCTTTTAATGAAGTCAGTCATGTAGTAATTTTTATCGCCGTTAGTTTTTTGGGAGTTAGTTTACCCAACGCTTTTATCGGGACTTGTTCATTCACTTATCAAAAATTTGTCCCTTTGTCTGACTTTATAAAAACTTTCACTGGTTGGTGGATTGGTGATAGTATAGGTATCTTACTTTTGACCCCTTTCTTGTTAATTTGTTGTTTAAAAAAACAGAAGTTTTATGCCCCGCAGTCTTGGCTTAGTGGAGAATTTATGATTATTGCTATTCTTTTGGGAATAGTCATTAAATTTGCTTTATTTGAGAGTCAACCTGTAGAATATTTACTTTTACCCCCTCTATTATGGTCTGTTTTTCGTTTTAGTCAGAAAGTTACTACTATTTTAGTCACCGCCATTTGTAGTATGGCTTTTATCACTACGGCTTATAAAATTAGTGTTTTTTATAAGGCGGCCTTGGCTAGTAATTCCCTTTTGTTACTACTTTTATTTGTGGGGGTACTTTCCCTTACGACGATGGTGACATCTGCGATTGTTTCGGAAAATCGTCAAGCGGCTTTGAAATTACAACAAGCTAATGCGGAATTAGAAGAAAGAGTGATTCAGCGTACTATGGCTTTGCAGGAAAGTGAGAAGATTTCCCGAGAGTTGGCAGTGAAAGCAGAAACCGCTAATCAAGCCAAAAGTACATTTATTGCCAATATGAGCCACGAATTGCGATCGCCCCTCAATGCTATTCTCGGCTTTTCGCAATTGATGGTACGCGCCACAAATATGCCCCCTGAACAATACGAGAATGCCGGAATTATCTATCGCAGCGGTGATTATCTGTTAACGCTAATTAATAATGTACTCGATTTATCAAAAATCGAAGCAGGTAAAACCACGCTTAATCTTACAGACTTTGACCTACATATCTTGCTGAATGATTTAGAAGATATGTTGCATCTGCGGGCTAATAATGCCGGAGTGAATTTGGTATTCCAGCGAACAGAAAATGTGCCGCGCTATATCTGTACCGATCAAGTAAAACTGCGTCAGGTTTTAATTAATTTACTCAGCAATGCCATCAAATTTACTTCCCAGGGTCAAATCACTTTGAATGTCTTTCTGGGAGAACAAGAAACCACAGATGTTTTTAATTTGCATTTCCGTATTCGCGATACTGGGGTGGGTATTGCAGCAGCAGAACTGCCAAAACTATTTGATGCCTTTAGTCAAGCTCAAGCTGGAAAAGATCTGCAGGAAGGAACGGGTTTAGGTTTAGCAATTAGCCGGAAATTTGTGCAATTGATGGGTGGGGATATTTCTGTAGAAAGCGAATTAGGAAAAGGTACAAGTTTCCAATTGTATATTCAGACCAAGTTGGGTCAAAAAACAAACATCGAGAGTACAGGAGAATATCCAATAGTTCTGGGACTGATGCCCGGTCAACTTAGCTACAAAATTCTCACAGTCGATGATAAATCTATTAATCGACAATTACTAATTAAGTTGTTGACTCCCTTGGGATTTGAGGTGAAAGAAGCTAGTAACGGACAAGAGGCGATCGCCATTTGGGATGAATGGGAACCCCACCTAATCTGGATGGATATGAGGATGCCAGTTATGGATGGCTACGAAGCGACAAAATACATCAAATCTACCACCAAAGGCAATGCTACGGCTGTAATCGCATTAACGGCGAGTGTGTTGGAAGAAGAAAAGGCGATCGTGCTTTCGGCTGGATGTGATGACTTTGTTCGCAAACCCTTCGTTGAACACACCATTTTTGACGCACTAGCTAAGCATTTGGGAGTCAAATATATCTATGCAGAAACAATATCTCCTGTCTTGGATGATACAGAAACACGTCCCTTGACATCGGAAGATTTAACCTGTATGACTCAAGAATGGATTACTCAATTATACGAAGCTGCACTTGAGGCAAATACTAACCTCGTGTTACAAGTCGTAGGAGAAATTCCCCAAACAGAAACTCGTTTGATAAAATCCCTTACAAAACTTGCCAGTCAATTTAAGTTTGAGCAGATTCTTGATTTAGTAGAACCCCGGAGTGGCAATGAATCTTAATTCTCAAATCGAAAATAAAGGTAATATTTTAATTGTAGACGATCTTCTAGAAAATCTACAATTACTAAGCGAGGCGCTCCTCAAACTCGGCTACACTGTTCGCAGCGTTACCAGTGGGCGGATGGCACTGAAAACGGTGAAGGTAAAGCGACCAGATGTGATTCTTTTAGATGTTAAGATGCCGGAAATGGATGGTTATCAAGTCTGTAGAACTCTCAAAGCGGATGCAGATTTTAGCCACATTCCAGTAATTTTCATTAGTGCTTTAGATGATGTCTTCGACAAAGTAACCGCTTTTAATTCAGGGGCTATAGACTACATCACCAAACCATTTCAAATCGAAGAAGTAGTGGCGCGTCTGGAAAATCAGTTAACCATTCAACGGCAGCAACAGCTTCTGGAACAAGAAAACATTAAGCGCCGGGAAGCAGAAGAGGTACTTTATCAATCGAGGGCTTTACTGGCTAGTGTTTTGAATAGTTCCCTTGATGGTATTGCAGCAATGCAGGCTGTTCGTAACACCGAAACAGGCGAGATTGAGGATTTTCGGTGTTTAGTCGTCAACCCCGTGATTGCTAGAGCTTTTAAAAGCAGTCGTGAAGAGATGATTGGCAAATTGGTACTAAAAAAGTTGTTGACTAATATCGATCCAAAACTATTTAATTGCTTCGTTAATATTGTCGAGACGGGAAAATCTTTAGAACAGGATTTTTACTATGAATCAGAAAAATCTTGCTGGTTGCACTTCGCAGCAGTCAAGCTAGGAGATGGTTTCTCCGTTACTATCCGTGATATCACCGCCCGCAAACAAGCCGAATTTGAATTACAACAACAAGCTAAAAATTTAGAACTTACTCTGCGCGAACTAAAGCGCACCCAAGCCCAACTCATCCAGAGTGAGAAAATGTCTTCTATTGGGAATCTGGTTGCAGGGGTAGCCCATGAAATTAACAATCCGGTGAATTTTATTCACGCCAATCTGATTCCTGCTACTGAATATTTCAAAGATTTATTGTATTTGGTAAAACTATATCAACAACACTTTCCCGATCCCCCGATACAAATTAAAGTAGAAATTGAGGCTATTAACCTAGATTTTATGCAAGAAGACTTGCTCAAACTTCTGAATTCTATGCAGCTAGGAACCGATCGCATTCAGCGAATAGTTTTGTCCTTGCGGAATTTCTCCCATCACGATGAGGCTGAATACAAACGAGTGGATATTCATCAAGGTATCGACAGTACGCTGATGCTCCTCCAAAATCGCCTGAAAGGCACAGCAGAACATCCAGAAATTATCGTGATTAAAGATTATGCTCAATTGCCCAGAATTCAGTGTTATTCTGGTCAACTAAATCAGGTATTTATGAATCTTCTGGATAATGCTATTGATTCTATTTACACCCTATGTATCGGCGCTCAAGGACAAATAAAAATTAAAACTATGTTTGTGAACAAAAATCAAATATTAATTAAAATATCCGATAATGGTGTAGGAGTTTCTGAGGAATTACAATCACAATTATTCGATCCATTTTTTACTACTAAACCCGTGGGAAAAGGTACGGGACTAGGACTGTTTATCTGTCACAAAATTGTGGTAGAGCAACATGGTGGCAATTTATATTGTAACTCGAATTTCGGAAAAGGAGCCGAATTTGTCGTTGAAATTCCCATTGCCAAATAATTGTGAATTGAGGATGCTGAATAAGCACTTACAACTAACTAACTAAAATTGAGAAAGATATGAATAATGATTGTCAAGTTGAAAATAAAGGTAATATTTTAATTGTAGACGATCTTCTAGAAAATCTACAATTACTAAGCGAGGCGCTCCTCAAACTCGGCTACACTGTTCGCAGCGTTACCAGTGGGCGGATGGCACTGAAAACGGTGAAGGTAAAGCGACCAGATGTGATTCTTTTAGATGTTAAGATGCCGGAAATGGATGGTTATCAAGTCTGTAGAACTCTCAAAGCGGATGCAAATTTTAGCCACATTCCAGTAATTTTCATTAGTGCTTTAGATGATCTCTTCGACAAAGTAACCGCCTTTGAGTCTGGGGCTATAGACTACATCACTAAACCATTTCAAATCGAAGAAGTAGTGGCGCGTCTGGAAAATCAGTTAACCATTCAACGGCAGCAACAGCTTCTGGAACAAGAAAACATTAAGCGCCGGGAAGCAGAAGAGGTACTTTATCAATCGAGGGCTTTACTGGCTAGTGTTTTGAATAGTTCCCTTGATGGTATTGCGGCAATGCAGGCTGTTCATAACACCGAAACAGGGGAGATTGAGGATTTTCGGTGTTTAGTCGTCAACCCCGTGATTGCTAGAGCTTTTAAAAGCAGTCGTGAAGAGATAATTGGCAAATTGGTACTAAAAAAGTTGTTGACTAATATTGATCCAAAACTATTTAATTGCTTCGTTAATATTGTCGAGACGGGGGAATCTTTAGAACAGGATTTTTACTATGAATCAGAAAAATCTTGCTGGTTGCACTTCGCAGCAGTCAAGCTAGGAGATGGTTTTTCCGTTACTATCCGTGATATTACCGCCCGCAAACAAATAGAATTGGCTCTCCAAGATGCCAATCAAAAATTAAACGAACTGGCAAATCTAGATGGTTTGACTCAGGTGGCTAACCGTCGCTGTTTCAACAATCGCCTTCAAAGTGAATGGCAACGCCTAGCGCCAGAAAAGCAGCCACTGTCTCTAATTTTATTTGACGTTGATAAATTCAAATCCTATAACGACTACTACGGTCATCTGGCTGGGGATGATTGCTTAATTAGAATAGGGCAAACATTACAAAAAGTAGTCCGTCGTCCCACCGATTTAGCAGCGCGTTACGGTGGAGAAGAATTTGTGGTACTTCTGGCGAATACGGATTTAAAAGGAGGGATTAAAGTGGCACAAAACATTCAGCAAGGAATTCACGATCTGGCGATTCCCCATGCAGAGTCTGACGTGAAGGAGATCGTCACAGTCAGTTTGGGTATTGCCTCACTCATACCCACCTTGGAAGTTCAACCAGATACACTGGTAGCCTATGCAGACAAAGCTTTGTACGATGCTAAACAACAGGGGCGCGATCGCTGGAGTACAAATTGTTGAAAAATCGGGGCGTTTTTTTGAGGAAGGGAGAATTATACCGTTAGACAAGACTTTTCGCCAGTTGTAATTCATCCTGGTTTTTTGTTGATAGTCAGATCGTCAAATTTTTGATAAGTAATACCAATTGGAAATAGTCTTGCTGCAATTACCAATTTTATACAAATTATCTTTAATTTGCACAAACCCCCGCCGGACACGGCAATACCGTTTCCCTACAGATGCTCGTCTCTAATTGATATGTAGCAATATTTTTCATAATTAGTATAAGCTGTAGCTGGCGTTACAGATTGAGAGTGTAAATCCTAATTAAATATCTAAACCCGTGACTGCTAAATCTGGAGGATGTTCGACAACAAACTGATAATATAACTCTTGCTTTGCTTGCGGGGGCAGAGACATTATCCATTCTAGCAGTCCCATTTCACCGGCTACTATCTTCGGATTAGTGAGAGTCGATCGCACTTTAATTTGTTCATTGCGGCTTACTGGCAATTGCTCTTTTAGTGTCAGGTGTACCTGCACCTGATGCAAGTTTGTCACATTTAAACGATAAGCGTAACTCATGCGCCGCTGCTGGCCGATCAGTTTTTTATCTACTTGTCTTTCAACTAATTCCCGCTCTATTTTTAACCGTTCATCTATTCCTAAATTAACTTTATATTCTTGCCCGGGGGAAACATTTTCTAACTGCACAGTACCGACAAAAGTGTTGTCGCGAAAGATATTTGCTTTACCGGGAAGCAGAGTTGCGCCTGTCAGCGGATTCACAACAACTGCTTGCAAATAGGCAAAACTGACTAATCGCGGGACGGCTATATATTCAGGTTTAAACGGATAATTTTCGCTGAAAATAGTCACTTTGTGCGGTGTACCGTCGCTGGGAATATTAGTATTTCCCCCTACTTGAAATGAGACGGTGCCGCCTTCTTTAGATACTTGTGCTGTCGCGGTTTGAGCCGCTATGGATTCGGGTGCGGCAGCAGCACCGTCCCCAGCCATCATTGCAAATTGTGCCTCGCTTTCCATCTCTAATTCCATATAGTCTCTTTCCATTTCTGGTTCCGCAGTCGGTCGGGTGTGTTTCATCAAAATTTGTCGGGATCTAGCAGATTTTGGGTGAACAATATCGATAAACCAGGGTTGTAGTTTTGGTGGCAAAGTTCCCATTCCGGGTTTTGCTGTAGATAAAGTCACCGCTACTCCGGTCCAATCTTCGCCTGTATTTTGATTGACTTCGGCTAGGTAATTGAGATTAATTTGGTTGTTAGTAGTGTTTACTCGCAAGTCGTAAAGAGGAGTCCAACGGGCTCGCATTACTACATAGGAAACTTCTAGTTCAAAATTGCCGCTGCCGCTGGCTTCTATGGCGACAATGATGTTAAAACTTTGCTGGGAATGGGGAGTGTGTACTTGCCACAACTGTTGCTGCAAAGCTTCTATTTGCTTGTCTAATTCGTGCTGTTGTCTTTCGTGATGAGCGATCGCGCTTACGTATTTTAGGTAATGGGTTCCTAAAAAGTTGAGCAATTCGCCTGTTTCGTTTAAACCTACCTGCTGTTTGGCAATGCTGCTGGAAAAGAAACCGACGCTTTTTTCGCTCAAACCTTCAACAAATTTGAGCTGAATTTTTCTGGCGGTTATTTTGTCGTTAATTGCCCGTTTTTGAGTTTCTAACTCTTGGATTTGTTGGGTTAATTCGGCCGTGCGATCGCCCACTGGTTCACTGCTAAACACTGTTTCGCTTCGCACTCCCAAAAGTCGCACAGCAACTGTACCCGCACCCGTAGCCCTGACTGACTCTGTGTCGAGGGTTGCGGGGAGAGAGGCGATCGCCAATTCTCGCTCGTTTCCCGTCAAAGCCACGGTGCCGCGGCGCGTCACCAGCGCGCGATCGGTGTAAACAGTAACTTCTGATATGCTGGTATCTAGTGTTTTGATGGTATCAGAATTAAGGATTTCTGAGTCAGTCATTGCCAGTTGCTCCTATTTAATAACCGTTTAGTCGATCGAGCATTGTTCAAAGTAGTTTATCGATCAATTTTCCCGATCGCCCATTCCTCTAGAAAACTCCTCAAGCGCATCCAAAGGCGAAGCAAACAAAATGCAGCGTTGAAGCAAAGACAAGTCTAACTCCGGCAGTATTTCACTGCTAGCAATGCGATCGTAACCTTCATCTCGCAGATAGTAAAGCTCTAGAGTGCCATCTTCCCAAAACCAGACTTCCGGGACTCCCATCAGTCGGTATTTCTGAAGCTTAATCGGACTAGCGCTAGTGATAACAATCTCAATACATAAATCTGGAACATTTTTAATAGTTCCGGAACAATAAGACAAATCTGTCTGATACTCGACTCGATCTTCGACAATCCGACTATAAGTACCGCTAGGAAAAAATACAATTCTTCTTTGCAGAAAATACTGTCCCTTTAGCAAGCCCATCAAACACATAATTGCTTCATGCAACCTTCCAGTACCACAATTTCTAAAACTCCATCGCAATAAAATAAGCGTACATTCGGCACGTCTTCAAAACCAGCTTGAATGGTCTTGAATCGATGCCATGTAAAACCGCGCCAAGTGAAACGTTGTTCGACTGCGGGAGAAGTGGTTGGATTGTCTGCAGTTTGAAGCATGATTGTTTTATTGATGTTCAAAATGGTAGCGCGGGAGTGGGCGGGTTTACGAGTTTACGAAATCCTTAGTTTTAGGAATTGATAATTGGTAAAACCCGCCCCTACGGTTAATTTTAGCTCACTGGATCGATTCCTGCCAAATCCAAAATTTGAGGAATTAAATCTTCTCGTTTGACGGCCATCATGTGAACTCCTTGACAAATCTGCCGCGCTAGCTTGACTTGTTCGGCAGCAATTTTTATGCCTTCCTGCAATGGTTCTGGAGCTTTAGCCAAACGGTCGATCGTCTCTTGCGGAATATGAACTCCCGGCACGTATTTTTTAATAAATTCAGCATTTTTAGCTGATTTAAATAGAAAGATTCCTGCTAAAATGGGTTTGTTGCAGCCAGCAGCAATATTGTGCATAAACTTATCTAAAAGTTCAAAGTCTGTAATTAATTGACTTTGAAAAAATTGCGCTCCTGCTTCTAATTTTTTCTCAAATCGACTTTGCAAACCAGACAAACTGGGGCATTGCGGATCGACGGCAGCACCGACAAATAAATCGGTAACTCCGTCTGTTAAAGGTTTGTCATTCCAGTCTTGGCCGCCGTTCATTTTTTGAATAACTTGCAACAGCCGAACTGATTCCAAATCGAATACACTTTTTGCTTTAGGATGGTCGCCCGCTTTTACGGGATCGCCTGTAAGTGCTAATACATTGCGAATGCCTAAAGCGTGGGCTCCCATGAGATCCGCTTGCAAGCCAATTAGATTGCGATCGCGACAAGCAACTTGACAAATTGGCTCAATTCCGTGCTGCACTAAAATCGCCGAAACTGCTAGGGGGCACATTCGCAACACTGCGCGACTCCCGTCTGTGACATTAATTGCATGAACTCTGTTTTTGAGGCGTTCAGCCATTTGAATTGTGTGAGTTATGTCGCCGCCTTTTGGCGGGGCAACTTCGGCAGTAATTATAAATTCTCCGGGGGTGGTGCAGGCTGTGCGCAAACGGTTCATGATTATTTGTCTGTTATTGGTTATTTGTTATTTGAGAGTTGAGAGTTGACAGTTGGCAGTTGTTAGTGGGCAGTTGGCAGTTGTCATTCTTAACCAGTAACCAATAACAACTCACAACTAACAACTAAACAGGTAAAGAATAACCGAAAGCTGTCTTAACCTTAGTGAGTGTTTGATTAGCAATAGCTTCTGCTTGTTCTCTTCCGCGACGCAGTACAGACTCTAAATATCCCGGATCGTCCATTATTTCCTTGTATTTATCCTGAATTGGTTTGAGGGCACTAATTGTAGTCTCTGTCAGCAAGGGTTTAAAATCTCCCCAACCCATGTTTTCACACTCTGTTGCTACTTCTTCCTTAGATTGGCCGGAAAGCAGGAGATAAAGTGTCAGCAAATTTCTAGCTTCGGGGCGCTCGGGGTCGTCAAAAGTCAAACCCCGCACGGCATCTGTTTTGCAGCGCTTGATTTTTTTGGCGATCGTATCTGGCGAATCCAATAAATTAATTCGACTTTGTTCGGAAGGGTCAGATTTCGACATTTTGCGCGTGCCGTCAGTCAAACTCATCACCCTCGCACCGTCAGTCCGAATTAACGGTTCGGGAAGTTTCAATACTGGCTTTTCGGGTGTGCCAAATTGGTGATTTAATCTGATGACAATATCGCGGGTGAGTTCCAAATGCTGTTTTTGGTCTTCTCCCACTGGCACTTTGTCGGCATCGTAAAGCAAAATGTCTGCTGCCATTAACACGGGATAATTTAGCAAGCCTGCGTTAACATTTTCGCCTTGTTTAACTGCTTTTTCTTTAAACTGAATCATATCTTCGAGCCAGTTAATCGGCGTAATACAGTTGAGCAGCCATGCTAGTTCTGTGTGCGCCGAGACGTGGGATTGCACGAAAATAGTAGAATATTCTAAGTCGATGCCGCAAGCTAAATAGAGTGCGGCGATCGTGTAAGTGTCGGAGGCTAGAGTTGCTGGATTGTGCGGGGCCGTAATTGCGTGCAAATCGACTACGCAGAAATAATTTTCGTACTGACTTTGACCTTCTACCCAGTTGCGAATGGCACCGAGATAATTACCGAGGTGAAGGTTGCCTGTTGGCTGAACTCCTGAAAGAACGCGCTGTTTGCCCATGAGGAAAGAATAGAATTGAACTCACATTTCTATATTGACACGTTATTTCAATTTCAGAGCCTATAATTTTCTGGCGGTTGACTGCTGACTGTTGACTGCTGACTGCTGACAACTGACAACTGACAACTGACAACTGACTAATTACCAATCTGTGAGCAACCTTGCTTTGCGCAAAACAAATGTCAGAACAGTTTCTTCGCCGGTAATAATATCGGCTCTGCCCTCCATTCCCGATTGAATCGAATACTGGCGGGGGACGTTGGCTTGAGGGGTTCCGAAGAATTGGCCGCTGGTAGATTTGAGTTTTGTTAAATAAGTTTGTTCTGGCTTAATTGCTACTTCGTAATAAGCTGTACCTAAATTATTAGTGGGATTTTGAGTGGCGATCGCATCTGGGGCGATTTCGCTGACAGTTCCTTTTAATGTACCGTAATCGGGGAAAGGCAAAGCCGAAATCCTGATCTGTACGGGTTGGCCGATTTGGATGCGGGCGATGTCTTGGGATGTCACCTTGGCTTTGACTACCAGGGGTACGTCGCTGGGGACGATTTGGGCGATCGCGCTGCCGGCTTGTACGGTTTGACCCGTATTTCGTACTTCCAATCTGAGAATTGTACCATCCGTGGGCGTGCGGATCACGCTATTTTCGAGTTTTAACTCAATTTGATTGAGTTCTTTTTTAGCTTGAATTAGTTGTTGTTGAATGGACGATCGCTTGACTAGCAAAACCCGCCGACTTCTGCCCAGTCTTTCGGCGACATCCGGCAGCGAGGTGGCGAATTTTACTAGAGCGGATTCGATTAATTCCTGTTGGGCGGAACTGTCACTTTGGATGGTTTTAAATTGGGCGCTGGCCAAAATTTGATTTTCTAAGTCGCGCAATTGCTGGTTGATTTGCTGTGCTGCTGTTTGAGACTGATTAATTATTTCTTGTAACTGCTTTTTTTGAGCGTCCAAACGCGAAGCGTCTACAACTGCGATCGCATCTCCTTCTTTTACTGTCTGATTCTCGCTGACAGCAATGCTTTCGACGCTTCCTTCGGTGGCTGCTTGCACGACGCGCACTTCTCCGGCTGGACGGACGATCGCGTCTGCTTTGACTGTAGCGCTGTATTTGGTGACGCTAGCGAGGGCGATCGCCCCGCCAAATGTCGCCACCATCAAAATGCCCCCCAAAGTCGTCCAGCGGCTGACAGGGGGCAAAAACTGGTCGTTATCAAAGGTTTCAGCGGGTGTGGCTTCGGGAGTGAGAGACATGGCGGCAAGGGGGAGAGGGGAATACTTTGGAGTTTTGAGTTTTGAGTTAGGGGAGAGGCAGAGATCGATCGCTTATTTCTTTTGTCACCTTTACGATCGGCTTTCCGGAAACCAAGAATAGGTTTAGAAGTCTAAATCAAAATTCACAGGGTCAATGTAAAAATCCGCACAGCTTTGCCGTCTCTACCCACAAACTTCGCCAAACATCAATAGGAGTGAAGCCAGCGGGCAAGACTTATGAAATTATGGCTTTTCAGCAATAAGTTTTGGCGCTGTTACCGGGTTTTTCATATATCCGTAGGTAGTAAGTAAGTACATAGGTACTAATAGGAGTTCTTTATGTCAGAAAATCAACAACATTCACTCTTGACCGAACTCACCGATCGAGAATCTGCTACTGTCAGCGGTGGCAGCATTACCAGCGGTGTCAGCGGCGCTAACAGCAGCAGCCAAACCGATAACAGCCGCAGCAATAGCCTCAATATGCTGTTTTTCCTGCCGCCGCCTAGCCAGCTTTATCTGTACGATCCTCGCCGCGATCGCCCTTTCAAAACCCTTGTGGTTTAGATAGCTGAGTCAGGTTGTGCGATCGGCTAAACTTTGAAAGTTTATCCGTAATATTCCGGAGAACGACCGGCATTTGAGAAATATAGATTAGTAGTTAAACGATACTAGAAAAATTCAATAGTTTCTAGTTTGTATTCACTCAATTTCATCAACCAAACGGAGTCTATCATGCAAAAAACTACAGACACCTCACTGTTTACTGAAGTCACCCCTGAAGAATCTGCCAGCGTCAACGGTGGCTACTATTATTCGACGAGATACAACGACAACTGTTACCGTGGTGCGACACGTCACATTGTGTACCGCCGGAATTGTGATGGTACTTTCAGAGCAGTAGCTCGCTACTGGTAAAGTTCAGTTGTGTAAAATTCGATCGATCTATTGATGTGAATTAATAAAGCACCCATAAACTTATGGGTGCTTTGTTCTGATTGGGTACTCGGTGAGGGGTAATGTTCATTAGGCTCTACTCATTATTCATTTTGCCAAATGTTAAAGAACATTCCTTTTATCCGAGAAATGCCTTTCTCCGGACGAGTAAATAGGTTGATGAAATATCAGGTTGTGCTCCAGCAGAGCGAAGAAGATTGTGGCGCGGCTTGTCTGGCTTCGATCGCCAAATTTTACGGACAGAATTTTACAATTAGCCGTTTGCGAGAATTTGTCGGCACTGGGCAACAAGGGACGACTTTACTGGGCTTGAAACAAGGTGCTGAGGCGATCGGCTTTAATGCGCGATCTGTGCGAGCGGCCGCTGCAATTTTAGACAAGCTCGATGATGCCCCTCTACCGATGATTATTCACTGGAACGGCTATCACTGGGTTGTTTTGTACGGCAAACAGGGCAACAAATATGCGATCGGCGATCCGGCTGTCGGTATGCGCTATGTTTCTAAAGCAGAATTAGCAGCAGCTTGGACAGATTGGCTGTGCTTGCTAGTAGAACCCGATCCGCAACGGTTTTTTGCCGCAGCAGACGGTCAACCCCCCGCCAATTCCTTACAAAAATGGATGCGCCGGATTGGGATTTACCGCCAGATTTTAATGGAAGCATTTTTGCTGAATGCAGTGTTGGGTTTGCTGTCGATTTCTTCGCCTTTTCTAGTTCAACTGCTCACCGACGACATCCTGGTGCGGGGCGACAGACAACTCCTGGGGAGTGTGGCGATCGCAGTTATAGTTATGAACCTGTTTAGCAGCAGTTTAGGATTGGTACAGTCCAACTTGATCGCTCAGTTCTCCCAACGTTTAGAGTTGGGATTAGTGATGGAATTCGCGCGCAAATTCCTGCGATTGCCTTTGAGTTTTTACGAAACCAGACGCAGCGGCGAAATCGTCAGTAGATTACAAGATATCCAAGAAATAAATAAATTAGTTTCTCAAGTCGCTATCAGCTTGCCCAGTCAATTTTTTATAGCTATAGTTTCTTTTATTTTTATGCTGTTTTACAGCAAGGAATTGACGCTGGCAGCTACAGTGATTGCTGTGTTAATGACTGCCTCTACAGTGGTGTTTCTGCCCGTTTTGCAGCACAAAACGCGCAGCTTATTTGTGCTGGAAGCAGAAACTCAAGGCGTTTTAGTAGAAACTTTTAAAGGCGCACTGACTGTCAAAACTACTAGCAGTACCCAGGAACTTTGGGAAGAATTTCAAAGCCGCTTCGGCCGCTTAGCAAATCTCACTTTCCGCACTACGCAAATCGGCATTCTCAACAATATATTTTCCGGTTTTATTGCCTCGGCGGGCAGCATTACTCTGCTGTGGTTGGGCAGCGGTTTGGTGATTGACAAGGTATTGAGTATCGGCCAGTTGCTAGCGTTTATTAGCATGAATCAAAACGTTACTACTTGGGTGACTTCCTTAGTCGGATTTTCGGATGAAATCACTCGCGTCCAGACAGCAACTCAACGGCTTTCGGAAGTCATCGACGCTGAACAGGAAACTAAAAACGATAGTAATAAACCTTTTGTAACCATTCAGGATCGCGACGGTATTGTTTGCAAGGGTGTTAGTTTTCACTACCCCGGCAGACTTGACTTGCTGGAAAATTTTTCCGTCACGTTTCCCGGCGGTCAAGCAATTGCTTTGATCGGCTATTCCGGCTGCGGAAAAAGTACGCTAGCTAAAGTAATTGCTGGTCTGTATCCGCTGCAATCGGGTAATATTAGAATTGGCGGTTACAACTTGCAGGATTTCTCTCTCGACAGTCTGAGACAGCAGGTAGTATTGGTTCCTCAAGAAGCGCATTTTTGGAGCCGTTCGATTCTCGAAAATTTTCGTTTGGGAAGTCCAGAAATTAGCTTTGAAGAGATTGTGAAAGCGTGTAAAATTGCGGGTGCGGATGAATTTATCAGCCAATTGCCTGATAAATATCAAACAGTTTTAGGGGAGTTTGGAGCGAATATTTCTGGCGGACAAAGACAGAGATTGGCGATCGCCCGCGCCATTCTCAACAACCCGCCCGTATTGATTTTAGACGAATCTACCGCAGGGCTTGACCCCGCAAGCGAAGCGGAAGTCTTGGAAAATTTGTTGATGTACCGGCACGGGAAAACGACGATTTTTATCAGTCACAGACCACGAGTGATCGATCGCGCCGATTGGATTATCATGTTAGAGCGCGGCAGGTTGAAACTGCAAGGATCGGCTGCAAAATTGCGATCGATTCCCGGAGATCATTTAGAGTTTTTGGAACCTTGAAAACTTGTAGGGTGCGTCAGCATATAATCTCTCAATTTATAGATTAAATAATCCTAACTCCCTAGGGACACGGCATTGCCGTGTCCCTACAAGGGCTTGGTTAATGTACCCGGCAAACTAGGGCGATCGCCTCTTGATTTTCTAGCACCAAACCGTACTCCAAACCTTCAACAACAGCCTGACAAGAAGCATCCAAAATATTACCAGAAACCCCAACAGTCGTCCAGCGGTCTTGACCGTTACTAAACTCAGCCAATACGCGAGTTTTAGCAGAAGTTCCCGCACCGCCGTCAAGAATCCGTACCTTGTAATCTGTCAAGTAAAAATGGGCGATGGCGGGATAAAAATTCACCAAAGCTTTCCGCAAAGCCGCATCCAAAGCCGAAACCGGGCCGTTTCCTTCCGCAGCTTCTAAAATATTTGTACCGTTTACTGACAATTTCACCGTTGCCAAAGCCATACAGTCTTCGCCAATCTTATCGCAATGGACTTGAAATCCCTTAATTTCAAACCACGGCGGCCGTTGCTCCAAGGCTTCTCGCATTAACAATTCAAAAGACGCCTCAGCACCCTCAAATTGATATCCCTGGCTTTCCAAATCTTTCAATTTTTCCAAAATTTGGCGGCAAGCAGGATTTTTGCGATCGAGTTCAATGCCAAAAGTCCGAGCCTTCGCCAAAACATTGCTCAAACCTGCTTGATCGGAAATCACAATGCGGCGACTGTTGCCGATTTTTTCTGGTTCCAAGTGTTCGTAAGTCAGCGGATTTTTCTCAACCGCCGATACGTGAATTCCGCCCTTGTGAGCAAAAGCGGAAAGGCCAACAAAAGGAGCACGGTCATCGGGAGCAAGATTGACAATTTCGCTGACAGATCGGCTTACTTGAGTTAATCTAACTAATTGCTCGTCTTGAATGCAATCATAACCCAACTTGAGCTGAAAATTAGGAATCAACGAACATAAATTAGCATTGCCGCAGCGTTCGCCGTAACCGTTAATAGTTCCCTGTACCATCGTCACTCCTTCCCGCACAGCAGCCAAAGCATTAGCAACCGCAACTCCCGAGTCGTTGTGAGTGTGAACTCCTAACTGTAAAGATTTTTCGCTATTGCTTCCTAAAGCTTCTAGAACCTCGCGAACAACCTGACTGACTTCGTGAGGCAAAGTACCGCCATTAGTATCGCAAAGCACCAGCCATTCTGCACCGGCATCGGCCGCCACTTCTAAAGTTTTAATAGCATAATCTCGATTGTGCTTGTAGCCGTCAAACCAGTGTTCGGCATCGTAAATAACGCGCCTTCCCTGACTCCGCAAATATTCAATTGTATCTCGAATCATTGCCAGATTTTCTTCTAGCGTCGTCTTCAAACTTTCAATAACGTGCAAATCCCACGACTTACCAAACAGTGTCACCCAGCGAGTACCGGCGGACAAAATAGCCTGCAACATTTCATCATTTGCTGCCGTTGTTCCCGGCCGCCTTGTCGAACAAAAAGCGACAACTTCGGCTTGAGTTAGCGGCTGTTCTTTGAGCCGCCAAAAAAATTGTACGTCTTTAGGATTTGCCCCCGGCCAGCCGCCTTCAATAAAGGGAATTCCTAAACCGTCTAATTGCCGAGCAATTCGCAGTTTATCTTCGAGAGATAAGCAGAGTCCCTCGCACTGAGCACCGTCTCGCAGCGTGGTATCGTAGATCCAGAGCCGATTTGTCATGGGAAATTGCGATCGAGAAATTGGTAATATATCACTTACTATATTAGATGAATTTATTTGTAATTAATGCGATAATATATATGAAAATTAACATAAATCTAACCGGGGTAAATTACTGTGGTCAAGGTACAAGCGCAAGGAAAAACATTTGAGTGCGATCGCGGAGCCAATCTCCGTGAAGTTTTGCTCAAAAACGGCATCGATCTCTACAATGGCAACGCCAAAGTCATCAACTGCCACGGCCTCGGCACTTGCGGCACCTGCGCCGTCACCGTCGAAGGCGAAGTTTCCGAGTCCCAGTGGCGCGAAAAAGCCCGACTTTCGGTTCCTCCGCATTCTCGCGCATCCAACCGCCGTTTGTCCTGCCAAACCAAGGTTTTAGGCGATATTAAGGTGACAAAATATGACGGTTTCTGGGGCCAGGGTTCTGAAACTGTCTGGAAACCCCAAGGATAGATTTTTTGTTAAGGAAGGCAGATAGGACGATCGCCTTGCAAGATAATATGTAAGACTTGCGCAATAATTCTAACTGTAAGGTGCACACTCGGCACCTTACCATCAAGAAACCCCAGAGGTCAAAAAAGCCAGAAAGTCCATATAAAAGTTAATGAATTCATCTAAAGATATTCTGATTATTGGCGGTGGAATAATCGGTCTTTCGCTAGCAGTTGAACTGAAATTGCGAGGGGCATCTGTCGCTGTTCTCACAGCCGATTCTAAACAACCAACCGCCCGGGCTGCTGCCGGAATGCTTGCCCCACAAGCCGAACGAATTCCTCCCAGTCCGATGCTGGATTTGTGCTTGCAAAGTCGCGCACTGTATGCTGCCTGGGTGGAACGGCTAGAAGATATTACCGGATTGAAAACGGGATATTGGCGATCGGGAATTCTCGCGCCCGTGTGTCAAAATGAGCTTCAAGAAAAGCCGCTTTTGTCAAACCTTAATTATCAATGGTTGGACAGAGACTCTGTTCACCAGCACCAGTTTGGATTGGGTCAAGAAGTAATGGGCGGTTGGTGGTATCCTGACGACGCTCAAGTTGACAACCGCGCTTTATTTCGGACGCTTCAAGTTGCAAGTAAAGAATTAAAAATTGATATTATTCAAGGCAGTGCCGAGGAAATTATTCGGCAGGGAAACGGAGTTTGTGGAGTAGAAACAACGGCAGGAAAATTACAAGCTGACCGTTATATTTTGGCGGCAGGTGCTTGGTCTGAGAAATTATTGAATATTCCTGTTTATCCAATAAAGGGGCAAATGCTGTCAGTATGCGTACCAGAAAATAGTGGAGTGATGCAGCCGCTGCAAACAGTTTTATTCGGGACTGGAATTTATATTGTGCCGCGTCAAGATGGCAGAATTATTATAGGCGCTACTAGCGAAAATGTGGATTTTACGCCTGGAAATACGCCTGCGGGAATGCAAAGTTTGCTAGCAGGAGCTATTAAGTTATATCCAGAATTACAAAATTATCCGATTCTGGAGTTTTGGTGGGGATTTCGGCCGGCTACTCCTGATGAGTTGCCGATTTTGGGTGCTAGTGCTTGGGAGAATTTGACGCTGGCTGCGGGGCATTACCGCAATGGCATTTTGTTGGCTCCGGTGACGGCTAAATTGTTGGCTGATTTAATTTGCGATCGGAAATCCGATCCGTTATTGGCTGCTTTTCATTATTCGAGGTTTCCTGAATCTTGGAAGTTTTAAAATGGTAAATAGTGAGATTTTTGGCTTTTTAAAAGACGAGGCAGAGTCGCGTAACGAGAAACGAAAGTCAACTAAAAGGATATTTTTTGCTATAATCTAATCAGCACAATAGGGTTTTTTAAGTTATGACTTTCAGTGATGTGGTCGAGACGATCAAGAATCTTTCTACTGACGAAAAGCAAGAGCTTCAACTGTTGTTGAAGCAATATCTCCGGGAAGAACGTCGCGAAGAGATGTATCAAAACTTTAAGTCAGCGCAGATTGAACAACAAAAAGGTGAACTGAAATTTTTCGCTAACATCAATGAACTCAGACTAATGATAGAGGAATAATCGTGGAAGTCAGTTTCAGTTCTTCATTCAAGCGTGCTTTCAAAAAGCGGATCAAAGGCGATGCTGATTTGGAGGCTAGGTTTTGGCAAAAGCTGGAACAGTTCATCAGAGAGCCGTTTGAACCAAGCTTAAAAACTCATAAATTGTCCGGTAGGCTCAAGGAGTTTTGGAGCTTTAGCGTAGATTACGACGAAAGGGTACTTTTCTACTTTACAGAAGACGGAAAAGCCGTGTTTGTAGATTTGGGAAGTCATGATGAAGTATATTAATCGACAGAACAGTTGCTAGAGTAATCTGTATCTGTAGCGTGCGCAGTCCGCACCTTACCGCTGTAAGTAGCGCGCCAAACCATTTTTTGGTAAGTCCTGATTAGTTCGCATCCTGTTTTTTAGGTTGGTTCAATTCTCTGCATTTAGCGGCAGCCAAATCGTAAGCATTTTGGTAATCGCTACCGCCTAACATCAAATCACCGTAATATTCATAAGGTTGATTGCCATAAACTGGCAGCGGGTCGTCTTCAGGATAATCTTCTTTTGATTCTTCTAGGATTGCTTTGAGTTTCTTGACGCTGAAGCGCTGTACAGGGAAGTAATGAATGTCTTGAGCGATTAAACCGAGATGGGGAAAGGTTGGGTCAACAATTCGTTCGTCGAGTTCAATCCAGCTATACTCGATGGGTTTATACGGTGCTCCGGGCACAGCTAAAAATCCTTGAACATAAATTGCCCCCTCGGTAGCTAATGCAGCTTTACAAGCGTTGTCAAAGCAGTTTTTACGGTTGCTTTTGATGCGCGCCGCTATTTCAATAGAAAGCGTCTCATCTAATAGTTCGGTCATAATCCCTTTTAGTCGCGTGTGCGATTAGATTGTAGCAAGTTAGAGCTCCGAGCACAAAAAACGATCGCCAGCAAGTGCGATTATTTCTCAAATTCCCGTCTTCAGGAGTAGATACAGAATCAAGCAAAAAGTTGTGGATGTTTTGTCAGCTTTGGTTTCCAGGGCGGGCTGTTTGTCGATCGCCCCTATCGCCCGCAAATCACAAGTTTTCGGGAGTAGCCCAACTTTTGAACCTGCGATCGAGTTGGGCGTAGAGCCTGGAAGGGTAAAGTGCGCCACAGACGATACAAGCAACAATACTGGCTTACATAACCGAACGCCGATCGTGCAACCAACCAATCATATTAATGCCTTCCGGTGCAGCGATTTGTTCGGCTGCTGGCACGCTTCACAGTTTTTTCTGCAAACAAACCAGAGTTGTGATAACCTCATAAATGTGCAAAAATCGGTTCCAACGAAAAAAAACCGTTGGAAGAAACGGCGAAAGTCCGGCGTAGATCCGGCGCTGTCCCGCAAATGTGATGAGATTATACAGTCTCTTAGTCAGAATGCCCGCCGATATCCCAAACCTGTTCTTTTTCGTCTAAGAGGCATAGATGATCGTTAATTCAGCATTCTCAAAATTAATGTATTATGGCGAGCGGTCTATTCACTTAGAAAGATATTGATTAGATTTCACTTATTCCTGATAGCTTTTTAGTCAAGTAATAGTTTATTCATGACTATGAATACTAGGCTATCGTCCCCCAATTGCTAAGCTAATCAGCATTTAAGTTGCACATCAACAAATAATTAAACCATGAGTATGCCATTGCCCCGACGCCGCCCCAAATATGCAATTTAAATGTGCAATATCTGAATTATTTCACTGTAGTTTGGCGCTACTTTTTGCAAATAATACCCTGTAATGATCTCAACTCAGTCTCAGTATATTTTCGCTGTCAATACGGTTCCGCATCACTTGCAATTCCTAACTGAATTATCGCTAACAGATTATCTGTAACGACCGTCAAGAGAGGCATCCGCTATCTCAATTTTGCTTGAAATCATTGCGACCTACAATACCACCCAATAAATTATTATTCTGCTAATAGGTCACGGTTAAATAGAAATCGATTTACTGCAACGATTAGCAATTACTCTTGCCGTTTGTTATGAGCAAGTACGTCAACGTTGGGATGAATTTCAGCTTTGCGACACAACTCAAAGGAGGAGCGAATGAACTAAATATTATCAGCAGGTTGGTCAAGCATGGGCTGAAATTCAACTGCTGCAATTCACCCAATAACCTGCAACAAAACAATGCCCAAAATAGCCATCATATCCTGATGCTAAGCTAAGCACTTATCCACACACCATAGACATACTGAATGAAAAGCGCGATCAAAAAGTCCGATTTTGTGCTAGCTCCTTATATGAAGAGCAACAATTTCAAAGCTACTTGCCAAATACTCAATACAGTGATTCCTTATACATTCTTATGGTTTTTAGCATTTAAAGCGGCTGCCATTTCTGTATTCCTTCTTCCGCCGATAATGGTGTTGATGACACTTTTTTCAGGACGTTGTTTCTCTTTGATGCACGATTGCGGGCATTATTCTCTTTTTAGCTCCAAAAAAGTCAATCGCATTATGGGTTTTATCCTAGGTATCATCAATGCGATTCCTCAGTACCCCTGGTCGAGGGGACACGCTTATCACCACAAACATAATGGTAATTGGGATATGTACCGAGGCCCTTCGGCGTTGATATCCACCGAAAAATTTGCGGCGCTAAGTCCATTTAGTCAAAAGATGTATCAGTTTCTCAGACACCCATTGATGCTGTTTCCCGGTGGTTTTTTCTATCTAATTATTAAGCCAAGACTAGCGCTGATATTGGGAACTACGGGTTTTATCCGACATATTTTTGCTTGTCTCACTCAAGATTTTGGCATGGGTTTATCTGCAATGATTGCTTCTTATAAATCCAAACATTGGTATACGACGGCTGAGTTTTGGGATTTACTGTTCAACAATATTTGTGTTGTGGGTAGCTGGATTTATCTGAGCAACTTACTTGGGTTTGGCTTTTTCTGGAGTGTTTACTCAATTGTCATGACCTGTTCAGCAGCGATATTTATCTGTATTTTCTTTGTTCAGCATAATTTTGACGGTTCCTACGCTCATAAAGCCGAGGGTTGGGACTATCTTCTTGGGGCAATTGAAGGCAGTAGTTACCTAAAATTACCAACTATTCTCAATTGGTTTTCGGCTGATATTGCTTACCACAATATTCATCATCTCTCTGAGCGAATACCTAACTATAATCTTCTGGCTTGTCACAATGCTAATATTCACTTGCTGGCTAATTCAAAATTACTGACTATTCGCGATATTCCTGACTGCTTCCAATTCATTCTTTGGGATGCTGCTTCAGATAGTCTGCAATCGATTAAATTATTTCAAGAAGCCGAAGAAATTCCCTTCAGTAATGTAGCTAATTAAAATCGGTTGGCAATGAATTTGGTTGCTTTTTTATAACCACAATCCTATGATTATGGATGCAGCTAGTGGGATAAATTTTAACAGTAACTTTCCTAGTTAAGTAGGTGGTTACAAATAAACATTAGATGGGTCTGGCGGGTTTAACCGGGAGCTATGCTAGCAGCCTGTTATTCTGACAAAACCCGCCCTCCTCGTGACCAGTTTATTTGCACCAACAGGACTTACGCAATGACGCTATATATAGCGCATTAAGGATCTGGCGATCACCAACAGTCTGACTCAGGCGATCACTAGATAAAAAGAGAATCAATGTGTGTTTGAATTGAGGAGTCAACTAAATAAATTTCAGCTTAAGAGAGGCCTGTTTAAGCTCTTGGCTGAGGTAATCTGCTAACAAACTAGCTTTTAACTGATACCAATTTTCAAAAATCATGCAACAGTAGCTAGGGCTGACAAGTTGTTTTCCACCCATTTCGCAATTTGCTTATAACTCTTGAAGTCACAGGACTCATCACTTAAATTTTTTGACAATCCAGCTATTACGCCCAAGGGAATTACTCGCGGTCTACCCGTTGATTGCCGTATTTCTAACAATCTTGATAGACCGCCAATACTATATTTTTTTAACCATCTATGTACAGTAACTCTATGTACCCCTAAACGTTCAGCTACATCTGTCAGACTTAGACTATAGCCAGCTTTTAAGCAATAAAGTGCTTAAATTTTTTGTCGATTAATTACAGTTCGTTGTTGTGACAAAATTATTTTCAACTCCTTGACTGTTGCATCAATTCTTTCTTGATAGTTGACATTCCTAAAAAATCCCTTAATTTTCTGACATTGGAGCACTTATTTGGCAAAATGGTATTAATTCACTTGTGTCATGTGAATAGGGCATTGAGCCGAGATATGTCTACAAAAGTGCAACATTAATCGCAATGCCTTATCAGGTAAGGGTTTGAAGTGCTACTTTGCGGTTGATGACAGCTTCGCTATTTTTAGGCCTTCTTGGCTCGCATTTTCAATCACCCAATCTGTACGGTAAGGAATAGCTGCCTCCCTGACTTGATGAATGAGCCGAGAATGAAACAGCCCAGTCTCCCCGCCGAGGCTACTTCTGCTTAAGTATCACTAAGGTAATATCATCAAACACTTTTTGTTCGCCGATGTAATAGCGCAAGTCATCAATCGCAGCTTGGCGGATTTCTTCAGCAGTGCGATCGCGATTTCGGCAGATGGATTCTATCAGTGGTTCCACACCGTATAACAAGCCTTGTTCATTTTTCGCTTCTGTAATTCCGTCAGTGTAAAGCACCACCACATCTCCCGGAGTTAAGTGGACTTCAGTTGATAGAATGAAATCGGCAATGTCTGAGTCTAAAGCGATCGGGAAGCCTAAATCCATCGTATCGATTCGTTCCACTTCGCCGCTAGACCGCACTACAATCACCTCTTCGTGCTGTCCGCTCAAGCGCAGAGTTCCCTCCTCATAGTCTAGCAAACAAAGGCTGAGGTTTCTGTCGCAATTCATGCGGTTTACATTGTCATAAAGAGTGCAATTGATGGCATTTAAAAATCGCACGGGGTCAGTTTCATTGTTCACCATTAGCGTTCGCACGGCAGTTTGCGCCATAATCATTAAAACGCCGCTTTCTAATCCGTGTCCCGTTACGTCGCCGATGCCAATTTTGATGCGATCGCCGTATTGTAGTACATCGTAGTAATCGCCACCTACCTCGTCGGCGGGTTCCATAAAACCAGCAATATCAAGTCCGGGAATATTACTGAGTTCGCCCTCTTTCGGCAAAATCATTTGTTGCAGTCGGCGCGTTACGTCTAGCTCAGCACTCATTCGGATATTGTCAGCTTTCAGACGCTCGTTAAGCACCGTAATTTCTTGGTTGGCTGATGCTAATTGGGCAGTGCGTTCATCGACTTTTTGTTCTAGAGTGCGATAGAGAAGGGCGTTTTCAAGGGAGATAGCAGCTTGAGAAGAAAGGATGTTGACAACTTCCAGGCGTTCTGGTGTAAAAGCACCGATCGCAATGTTATTTTCTAAGTAAAGAATGCCGATGAGTTTGCCTTGATTAACGATGGCGCTACACAAGATTGACTTAGGTTGGTGAGCGATAATGTAAGGATCGTTGGTAAAAATCCCTTCCCGCGTGGCTTCGCTTAAAACCACATTTTCTTGAGTGCGAGCGACGTAATTGACGATTGCCAAGGGGAGATTTTGACTGCTAGAAACTGGAAGAGATTGCAGCACTTGGACTTCGCGCTCGATTTCTCCTTGTGCTTGAATTTTTAAAAGTCCGTTGTCGGATAGAATGAGGAAGCCTTTTTGCGCCCCGGCATTTTCGAGGATGAGGTTCGTCAATTTAGCGAGCAATTGATCTAAGACAATTTCCCCTGCAATAGCTTGAGAAGCTTTCACGACTGTGGCTAAATCTAGCCCTTCGCCGGAACTGCTGCCTGTAGTGGAAATGGTTGTTTGGGTGACTTTCGTAGAGCTAGTTGTTGAGGTGAGAAACTGAGGATATCGCGCTTCTAAGTCTTTGACTTTGGCAAGGGCACCCCAAGTCTGGTAAGCGTAGCGAGCATCTTGGAGATAGTGACCAGCAACGTGGCTTTGGTTGCGGGAGAGGTAAAATCGTCCCCCGAGTTCGTAGGCGAGAGCTTCTTCGTTGAGATATTCATTTTCGCGGGCGCAGGAGATAGCAGAGTCATAATATTCTCTGGCATCTTTATAATTGCCCAGAACTCGGGCGCGTTCCGCTTCGACTAGGTAATATTTGTGCAGGTAATTCATAGGAGCGTAACTCGCCCACATTTTCATTTTTTCCTGGTTGGCAGCAACCTTTTCAAGAAAAGCCTCTTTTTCGGACTCTGGAGTATCAGCAAATACTGCCAGCAGTGCTAGAGAATAATAGAAATGGAAAATAGCGACAGATGACGTAGCTAACATAGCATCTAAATAATTTTCTGCAATTGCCGCATTTTCCAGGGCTTCGCCGTAGTTTCCAAATAAATAACAGAGGATAAGTTTGTGTAAATGCAAGTCACCAATTCCGTATCTGTCTTGGTTTTCCTGCATCCTTGGCAACATCTTTACTTCGTCATAACTTTCGCCAATTAATCGACAGGTGTTTTCTGATTTTCCACTCAAATTTAAGACGACTTGCCAATATCTGTTGAGATAAGTCAGAGTTAGATTCTGATTGATATTGGATATTGCCTGACTGTATTTGCCCATTTCCCGTTCGACCTCGACCAGTTCCTTGCCAATCCAGTATAAATGACAAGAATAGCCGTAAGCATTAAAGGCAGCCAGTAGCAAGTCTCCAGTTTCTAAGCCACTTTGGTATCCTTCTAAAAAAGGTTTAAGTATTTCTCTGAAGTGTTCTTTCCAAATTACCGAAAAATAATAAACTAAGAATATCACCGCCGATTTGATTTTTTTGCTATTGAATTTCTCTACCAGCTTCAATGCAAGTTTCGCAAATTGATAGCCAGACTCTATATCGAAGACGACACCACACAGAACTATTCCGTAAGATCCATAACCTTGAGCTGATAGAGGCGTATTGCCATATTTGACCGATAAAGTGACCATTTGCAGGGCGCACAGTGTGAAGAGTCCGGGGTTGCCGTCATAGGCTGGATGTATGACATCAAACAGGAGATCCATTGCTGCCAGCTTTTCAGGAGCAGTCATCTCTGGCAGGTCAATGAGATCCTCAATTTGCTTGCCTAGCCAAGCCGCTTTTGTTTCTTCTATAGCTTGTCCGATGTCTGCTAAACTTGGGTTTTCCGGTAGCGCGATCCCCAACTGAGCTAAAATTTCGAGTCCGCTACGCATTGCTTCTGGTAGTTGATGCTGGTTTGCATAACCCAGTACGGTTACTCTGTAGATTCTTACTTTGTCGAGTACAGTTTTGGCGCGATTTTTCACTACAGAAGCTAATCGTTCCATCTGCTGGAAGTTGTCGCTGAGATAAGCTGCTTCTGCGGCTTCTACGTGCAGCGCTAGAATCAATTCATACTGGCATTCCCAGCTATTTTCTTCTAATAAGCTCAAGCCAACTTGCAAGTAATTGAAGGCGGGTTGATAGGCTGCTGATGCCTTGGCTTTTTTGCCTGCTGTCAGGTTAAGCTGAGCTAGCTCGTCTTGCTCGGCTTGACAGGAAATGCGATCGCCCCCTTGATTTAGTTGGTTGACGATATCAAATATTTTTTGCTCTCGCTTCTCTAGCGGTGTATTCCGTAGCAGCAGTTGCCCTACTTGCCAATGCACAACTTTTTTGTCTGCTTCGGGAATGAGGGAATAGGTGGCTTGCTGAATGCGATCGTGGGCAAATTTATACTCAACTTCTATCTCTTCTGCTAACCCCTGCACGTCAAGTTCTATCAACTTGTAGGCATCGCTGAGAGGTAAGATCAGACCTTCTGCGATCGCTTCCCACAAATCAATCGCTATTTCTCGCGGCGATTTTTCAGAGACAATTGCCAACGTTTGGAGATCGAACTGGTTGCCAATACAGGCAGCTAGCTTCAAAGCTTGCTGCGTTGAAAGCGGTAACTTCTGCACCTTGCCCGCCATCAACTCTACGACATTAT
This sequence comes from Microcoleus sp. S28C3, assembly GCF_036700785.1. Taxonomy (NCBI): domain Bacteria; kingdom Bacillati; phylum Cyanobacteriota; class Cyanophyceae; order Oscillatoriales; family Microcoleaceae; genus Microcoleus; species Microcoleus sp. S28C3. Next base: position 41,165 of record NZ_JAUBPO010000055.1, read on the forward strand.
CGGTGATGTTCTGCGCTTGAATCTGCTGCAAGTCCCACTGCCAGCCACCAAGCTGAAAATCAAACTTCAGCAGTCCTTCGCTGTACAGAGATTTCAAAAACTCATTAATGAAGAAGGGATTGCCATTGGTTTTGGTCTGCACCAATTCTGCCAAAGGCAGAATTGGTGCTAAGTCATAGTTGAAAGAGTCGGCAATCAACTGACTGACATGAGATAACTCCAATGGTTTTAAGGTTATTTGACTAACAATTCCCTCAGCTTGACGAATCTCATCCAGTGTCAGCATTAGGGGATGAGCATCGCTCACTTCGTTATCCCGATACGCGCCAATAATAAACAAATATTGACTTTCTGAGCCTGTCATCAGCCGTTGAATTAATTTTAAAGAACCGCCATCACTCCATTGCAAATCGTCCAGAAACATCACCATTGGATGTTCCGGCTGAGTAAACACCCGAATGAAGTTTTGAAACACTAAATTAAAGCGATTTTGGGCTTCTGCTGGAGCCAGTTCGGGGACGGCTGGTTGAGTGCCAATAATCAATTCCAATTCGGGAATGACCGCAACGATTAACTGACCGTTCTCACCAATAGCTGCTAACAATTTTTCGCGCCACGCTACTATCTGAGATTCGCTTTCGGTCAGCAATTGCGCCACTAAAGAGCGAAAGGCTTGTACCAGCGAGGCATAGGGAATATCTTTCTGATATTGGTCGAATTTTCCAGAGATAAAATACCCGGTTTGCCGCGTAATTGGCTTGTAAACTTCCTGTACCAAAGCCGACTTGCCGATACCAGAATATCCCGCTACCAGCATCATTTCAATTGGGGATTTGCGTTTGGGGATTTGCGATTGGGGATTTTCATTTTTTTGTATGCCTGCGACTCGATCGAAGGCGGCGAGTAGCATTTCGACTTCTCGCTCTCGTCCGTATAACCTTTGCGAAAGTTGGAATTTGCTGGAAAAATCCTGCTGACCTAGAGGGAAAGGCTCGATGCGCTGCGATCGCTTCCATTGCCTATAACATTCCTCTAAATCTGCCTTAACGCCATAAGCCGATTGATAGCGGTCTTCGGCATTTTTAGCCATCAGCTTGATGACAATTTCTGACAGAGGTTGGGGAATATCTGCGTTGAGTTGGTGAGGTGGGGTAGGGTGTTTAGCAATGTGCGAATGCACCAACTCCATCGCATCGTCAATCTGGAAAGGCAATTGCCCTGTTAGCAACTCGTAGAAAGTTGCTCCGAGCGAATAAAAATCTGTACGATAATCGAGCGCTCGGTTCATTCGCCCTGTTTGTTCAGGCGAGATATAGGCGAGCGTTCCTTCTAAAACATTCGGGTTTCGCAGCGTTGGATTTTCTCGCGAGAGAACTGTAGAAATACCAAAATCAATAATTTTTAATTGTCCAGTTTTGGGATTAAAGACAATGTTAGAAGGGTTAATATCTTTGTGTATAACTTGCTGCTGATGCACTTGAGCAAGGATGTCTGCAATCTGAAGGGCAAGAGACAAAAACTCGCTCAGCGTGAAGGGCTGACTCTTTATTAACTGCTGGAGGGATTCGCCGCCAAAATCTTCCAGTACGATTACCCAGCGATTTTGGTAGCTTTCCAGGTTTAAGGGATTTACGACTCCCGCCAAATTCAATTTTTGGAGGATTTCATATTCCCGCTTGAACCAGGCTATTTTTTCCGGCGGCGCATAGGCTTGTTTGAGCACTTTGAGGATAACGGGCTGGTTATCTGTTGGGCTGCATCCGCGATAGATTAGTGAGTTGGCAGTTTCGTAAATTTCTTGGGTAATTTGGTAGCCGGAAATTGTGAGCGTCATTAATTTGTTCCTTACTTCATTATCCGTATAGAGACATCTGTTTCATTCTCAGGAAAATGAGGATTTTGTATGGTTGTGCCCCCGTGCCGACTCCGCTTGACTAACGGAGGAAATAGGCGTTTTCGGCATTGGGGCAACTACGGGCGGTTTGGCCCTACAAATTTTGACCATCAAGTCCGTAAAAGCGAAAGGGGTTGTCCCAGAGGATTTTTTTTACGGTTTTTTCGGATAGGCGATCGCTCAACGCTACAACTTCCCCGATAATGTCTGGGTGGTGATCGATGTGAGGAAAATCAGAACCGAAGATCAGATTATCCGTGCCGATGTAGTCAATTGTCTCAGCTAAATAAGGCTCAGAAGGTTCAAATGAGATGAAGCACTGACGGCGAAAATATTCTGAGGGTTTCATTTTAACATTGTCTTTGACTTCCCAGCCTAAGTCGCAATACTCGCGATCGAGCCGCCACAACCAGTAGGGTAGCCAGCCGCAACCCGACTCTAGAAAGCCTACTCTGAGTTGGGGATGGCGTTCCAACACTCCTCCTTCGATGAGGGCCAACAGGGCCATCATCTGTTCCATTGGATGCGAACAGGCGTGCATGGCAAATCGGGTGTTAAACCGATCCGATCCGGTGGTTGGCAGGTGGGAATGAGTCCCTTCGTGGAGGCTGACGGCAATCCCCAACTGCTCACATTCGCTCCAAAATGGCTCGTAAGCGGGGTCAGAAAGCAGCCGTCCCTTGACTGGGTTGGGGCGCAAAAACACGGCTTTCCATCCAAATTCTGCGATGCGACGCAGTTCTGGCACCATTTCTTCGGGAGCGTGGAGATTAATCGCACCGACTCCTCTAAGAATCTGGGGGTCATAGCTGCAAAAGTCTCGCAGCCAATTGTTGTAGGCGCGGGTAAATGCGCCTGCTAGTTGTGCATCCATTGTATCGACGGCAAGCAGCCACAGTCCCATTGTGGGATACAAAAATGCGATATCAGCTCCCATTTTCGCGATCGCCTTTACCTGAGAACAGGCATCGTAGCGATCGATTCCGTAGCTGGTGAAATCCCGGATTGCCACTTTCAGCCCTTCCTCTTGGTGTTGGCGGGTTATCTTCTGATAAATCGGTTGACCATCAACTTTTAGATCGAGCGATGGTGCCCGGTTTTTAAAGGCTGGTTCGAGGTAGTTTTTCCACAGGTCAATTGGCTCTAAAACGTGGCAATCTGCATCGATAATTTGATAGGGCTTCAACATAAGATTATTGAGATTTTTTAAATTTGACAAACTTTCAGAAAAAAGCTGGTAGGGGATTCAATTGTTCCTCAGTCAAAGGCTCAGCTAGCCAACCCATTTTAACGGGTACATCGTAGAGCCTACCAGGGGCAAATCTCGGCCAAAAATGCCGCAGTCCGGGTACAATTACTTTAACAACGGACAAGCCTAAATCAGGGCGGCATAGGTCTAAAACAATTGTTTCTAATCCGTTTGTTCGGGCAATTTCTACGCAGTTCATTACGTCTGTATAAAGATCGTCGCTCCACTGTTTGAGATAGTCTGCGGGTGTTTTTGAGGGGGCTGTTTTGTCTGGCAATAAATAGGGGTGTTGAGCGACTGTTGCGCTCTTCCACCATTCGATCGCTTCTCTGTCGCGATCGCGATCGGCACTCTTTGGATCGAGTATGCCAAAAAACGCAGCAGGCAAGGATTGATTCAGTTCGGTTAAGGCCCGTAGCAGGGCTATTTGCGGGTCAAAATGTGCCCCGAAACCCATAATAATATTCTCTTCTTCACGGTCATTGCGGCGCGAAATAGCGGCAAATACGGGAATGTTTAAATCGCTGGTAAGGTCGAGTACCCAGAGGTCGCGCTGAAACGTTTTGTAATGCGCCTCTATTTCCTGAAAATACGGCTCGTCAAAGCTGGAAATATCTACTATTGGTTTTTTTAATTGATTATACCACCACAGGGCAATACTGTCTCGTTCTACTAATTCCATGAAGCCTTGCATGATTGCTTCTTCTAAGTAGTTTCCGGCGGCGCATCCATTGGAGTTGGCAACAGCAAAGGGGGCATAATATTTTTGGGAATAACCGCTGTAACAGTAGGCAGTGGGGATGTATCGAGGCGCGTTGTGAGTTAACGACCAAGCTGGACTCCACTCGATTTCCACCTCTTCGTTGAATGGTTCTGGAATCCAGTTAAATCTGATGCGATCGCTATTCAATTGCTCGCGATTTGAAAACTGCTTTTCGCTATAAAGCATACAAGTGTTTGGGTGAATTGCGATACTCCCCAAGTCTTTTAACTTGGCTCGGATTCTGGCTTCATCTCCTTGAAATGCGATGGAGTAGCGCTCGATTGCTTCGCTCAAGGCGCTGACTTTTGCCTGAGTGTCGCTTTTTCCCTTACCGTAAGATTCGCTACGCAGGCTTTCTTGCAATTCATTTAAGTCTGCGATCGCGCCGACTAAGCCGTAACCGGCACGGTAGGAAGTTGTCAGTCCGTTTTCTTCCTCCCAGGTAGAAATTCGCTGAAGAATGCTGATAATGCCAGTAATGGGGCTGACGTGATGCTCTAAGTTTTTCAAGGTTTGTTGTGGCGAGATGCAGCGGTGTCCGCCATCGCGAGTAAAAGATTTCTTACGACTAGAAAGAGCAATGGGTGCTGATTGTTTAGCTGCGAAATCTTGCGGGTTTCCGCAGCACGGACATTGGGGACGCTGCACGAGAAAGTGATGGCGTTTTTCCAGAGAAAGCGCGTTTAAGGTGATGATATTGCTTTCGAGAGATTCGCTGCGCTCGCAGGCGATCCATTTAGCAATTTCGGTGGCGGCGATGCCGTAGGCTGTAGCTAGGGTTGATGGCAATGCAGATAAAGAAGTAGGAAAGGATGCGGTGTTTTTTTGGTTTTGCAGGTAATTTTCTACTTGGCGGTGCGATCGTAGTCGGTGCGCTAAACATTCCCAGCAGCCAGTTTTGCCGGGGATAAAAATCGGGCCGATCCAAATTTCTATTCCTAATGGTTTAACGAGCATCCAGGGGCGATCGTTCTGCAAGGCTTTTTGATTAATTTCTTCTAAATCTTCTTGCAGATAATCGTCAGTTAGCACCACCGAGCAAGCGCTATTTTCGCCGAGTTTAACTCCCACTGATGCGAGCATTGCTTTGAATGGTTCGGTGTCGATTTCACCCAAGGAAACTACAGAAACAGTCGTTTCCTTGAGGCATTTTTCAGCTATCTCTGGCTCTACCTTTAGCATTTCCCAAAAAGCTGCTTTTTCGGCGGGCACGGAGGGCTCGGCATCTGTAATATAGCCTTGACTTTGCAGGCGATCGAGCAGATAGAATATTTCGACAAAAGAGAGTCTATCTTGCAGAGTATCTATAATTTCTTCTAAGGTGTGTTTACCGTCTAGAAGCGGTGCAAGCTGAATGTAGGCATCTCCCCGTAACAGAAAATGATCTTTTTCGGCAAGTAAAAATACGCCTTCAGAAGGGACAATTTCGCAGCGAAAACATGGTTTAAACCTCGGCTGACGCATCATTGTTTAAATAACTATTGTTTAAATATAGCAACCGCCAAGAGGGTTAGGACGTTTTTGATTGCTGAAACCCTTGCTATTCTTCCCTCATCCTTCTTCCTTCTTCCTTCTTCCTTCTGCTATAACTCATGTCAGAGATTAGCGCAAATTTTTTATATTTTATTTCCGCCAAAAGACTTTCTCTTCTTTTCGTGCTTTAGGCTCTAGGGCGCATAGCTATGCGCCCCTATGGAGAAGGTATATCTGGTAGGAGTAAGTCAAGGCTAATTTTACGCGCGCTCTCGCTAATTCAAAAAATATGTCTTGAGAATTAGCGTTTTAAAACACCAGATACGATCTTCAACATACTCTGAGAATTCCGTACAATCCGTCTTGCTTGGCATAGCCATAGAGCTGTTCCTCGCTTAAATCCCCCGTTAAACTTTCTGGCAGGGGAGGAAGGGCCAAAAAACCCTCTTCCGAGTCAGGGGCATCTACATAGTTGAGGATAGTCTGGCAAGCTTCTGCTAGCTTTTCAGGTGAGCGAGAGTTGGCGATTTGACTAATTGTTTGTCTCGGATCTTTGTTCAGTTCTCGCAGAAATTGTTTATTGTCGTGTTGCCAAGCATGAGCAAAAACCCGTGCCCAGGCATCTCGCAACTCTGGCGGACAAGGAGTGTTAATCATTATTTTTCTCTTTTCATAATTAGGTAGTGCAAAATTTTTAGGCCATTCAAGTATGTCTCATAATTCCGTACAACTCGCTTTGATTGGCATAAGCATAGAGTTGTTCTTCGCTCAATCCTTCTAATCCCTCTGGTAGAGTCGGCAGCGATATGAAACCATACTCACAGTAGTCGTCATTTACATATTCTAGAATCGTCGCACATGACCCTAATATACTTTCAGGTTTACCAGAGTTTACAACCTCACCAATTGTTTGCCTTGGATCTTTCCTCAGTTGGTGCAGAAATTCCTTATTATCCTTATGCCAAGCATGACCAAAAAGACGGTTCCATGCTTCAGCTAAGTCTGGAGGATACAGGGGTTTGTCCATAATTTACCTCTCAGCTAATGGTCAAATAGAGCACTTGTCGATAAAACCTATCGGCTGATGACAGCCTAGTACGGAAATATCTTTAAGTCAAGATACAATTTACATAAATTTACGCCAACTGCACGTTATGAACCCGGAAATAAATTTCCGGGCTGGCTATAGAGCGGATCGAGAATTCTACAAGATATCCGATTTAAGTGAATCTCATAAGCCCAAATAATCCACCTTGATTGGCATATCCATAGAGTTGGTCATCGCTTAAAGTATCTAGCTCCTCCGGTAGATTGGGAAGCGGGAGAAAACTCTCTTCTGAGTCTGGCAAATTTAATAGCTTGACAGGACACTTACAACCTGGTAATTTTGATAAATCAAAGCCAAAATCCGCTAAGCAACAAAGCTGTTAACTATCTTACAGTTTGCAAAACTGAGAAACGGCCAAAGCCAAAACCTCAAAAATAGAGTGCTGCAAAAAAGCTGTGACCATAGACTTAAACCAAACCCATATCGATCCTAACAATCCACAGTATCAAAATATGTTAGAGGATTTGCAGGGAAATATCCTCAAAAGTCACGAACGAGACTATTCAACCCATATTTTGATTAAATTCAAGTCAGACCCCGACGCAGTTAAAAAATGGATCGGCTACTTTACCGAAAAGTTTGTTATGTCCGCTAAGAAACAGTGGGACGATCATGCTAAGTTTAGAAGCAACTGTCAAGAAATCGAAGGTTTGTTTGCCAACTTTTTTCTATCTTATAACGGTTATAAAGTGCTCGACTTCGAGTTAGATGCCGGGGGAAGCGGCAAATTTCCAAGTCCAGCTTTCAAAGTCGGACTTCGGCAATTCAGGACGATTCTGTTCGACCCTCCAGTTGAAGAATGGGAAAAAAGTTTCCAAAATGAAATTCATGCTTTCATTCTCCTGGCTGATAACGATCGCGACAACCTGGAAAAACAGGCAAAACAGGTCATAGAAGAAGTTGGGCTCGTCGCAGAGATTGTTCATACAGAAGTAGGCATTGTCCTCAAAAATAAAAAAGGGCAGACTATTGAACATTTTGGGTTCCGAGATGGTGTCAGCCAGCCTCTATTTTTAAAAGAAGATATTGAGCTAGCAAAAGAACAAGGTACTGATTTGTGGGATGCTTCTGCACCTTTAGAATTAGTGCTTGTAAAAGATCCTTTCGGTGAAGGAGAGCATAGCTTTGGCAGCTATTGCGTCTACCGAAAGCTCGAACAAGATGTGCGAGGGTTCAGAGAAGCAGAGAGAGAACTGGCTAAAAAGCTGCGATTGTCAGATCAAGATGTAGAAAGGGCAGGTGCTTTAGTTGTGGGGCGGTTCAGAGACGGAACGCCAGTGACGCTTTCTCCATCAAAACAAAATTCCGATACAGTTCCTAATAATTTCAATTATGATGGCGATCGCGACGGAATGAAATGTCCCTTTCACGCACACATCCGCAAAGCAAATCCGCGCGGCGACAAAAACGACAAATACCGAACCTTAGAAGAACACCGCCAGCATCGAATTGTTCGTCGAGCAGTTAGCTATGGCGAGATGCCGAATGCACGGGATAACTCCCTGTCAAAACTCTCGCGATTTGAAAATCAACTGGAACATTTAAAAGAGCTGAAGGTTCAGCCAGCGTCAGGCGAAAAAGTAGGATTGCTGTTTCTATGTTTTCAGCGCGACATTTTCAACCAGTTTATGTTTATGCAAAAAAACTGGGCGAATAATCAGCATTTTGTCAACTATACAACAGGCTTGGACGGCATTGCAGGTCAAGGAAAAAAACAAATTGAAGGGCAAGCGTGGCCGAAAGAGTGGGGGAAGGACGAGAAAGTACCGTTCGATTTTTATAATTTTGTCACGATGAAAGGAGGCGAATTCTTTTTTGCTCCTAGCATTAGTTTTCTGAAAAATATTTCAGCGATCGCCGTGAAATAAAACACGCGGTTATACCAAATCCGGCTTAAATATCCCCTTTAGGGGTAAAGCCGGGAGGTAGAGTCGAGGGGAATGTTGCCATTCCACCCCTCTCTTCCGAAACCGTGCGTGCGATTATTCACCGCACACGGCTACTCAATGTGCAATCCCTTTGTCATTAACAGACTTCTGACTGCCGTCAGCAGCAGTCTTTTCATCGTGGCAATGTCGATGTAATAGCTGAAGATTAACCCACTCGTCTTTTCCTCCTTGAGAAAGTGGGATTTTATGGTCAACCTCCATTACATTTCCTGAAAGAAAGTGTAGTCCGCACCAAGCGCACTTACCTTGTTGTTGTTTTAAAAGTATCGCTTGTCTGTTAGGTAATTCAGGATGTCTGCCTAACCTTCTACTCCAATAAACTAAGTCGCCATCATAGGGGCTTCTATAGCGATCGCAAATCATTCATAAATCGATCGAGGGTTCGATCGAGCAGTAGTTTCATGAGAATGTTGGCTCAAAATCACCAAACTTGTGTAGCTTGGGAAAGTCAAAGCTTTGCTGCTGTATGGTAAAATTGAAGAACCATTTAACCAAGGAAAAAGAACCGATCCGATTCCCAAATTTTCTCACCCAAGTTTTGGCATGGAGCCAAATATCCTCTACGGGATTCTGCTCGGGAGCATTGGGAGCAAACAGGACACAAGTCAAAGGCCATTCATCCTTCTGTTTGCCTCGATTAACTTCTTCTAGGTAAGCCTTCATCTCTTTATATTTGTGGTAACT